>NZ_JBEXYD010000010.1:0-194850 GCF_040630735.1 Kitasatospora sp. NPDC005748 | reverse complement strand
GCCCGCGAGGTCTACCGCGCACTGACCAGCACTCCAACCTCACGAATCACCCAACCCGACCTTGCTCCTGCGGCTTGACGTCTATAGGAGCATCCGCGCGCACCCGTTCCTCGGGACCGGCCGGATGACGCCCGTCCCCGGGCCCGGCACGTGGACATCCGGGCGGGGTGACGGGAGGATCGGCGCATGACAGCTGACGGACCGTTGACGGAGGAAGACCTCAGCGCAATGGAACGGCGAGCCGCCGCGGCGGCGCCGGGCCCGTGGACCGCCTGGCTGGAGGGTCGCCACGGCGTCGGCGGCGACAGCTTCATCCAGGTCCGCCCCGAGGCGGAGCCGGACGACGAGATCTACGTCAGCCGCTTCGTCGAGGGCGCCCAACTGCCCGGACAGGACCCGAGGCTCGACGCGGACATCGACTTCATCGCGGCCGCCCGCCAGGACGTCCCCCGCCTGATCGCCGAGGTGAGGCGGCTGCGGGCGGCAGCGGCGGACCGGTCCCGCGGCTGGTGACTGCCGGGAGGTGAGGCCCCGGCCCCCTCCGCCGGGCACCTCCGCACAGGAAGTCGGCCGGTCCGACTCCCTGCGCGGAGGCCGGGGACGCTCGGCTCATCGCCCCGGACGTCGCGGCGAGTCCCACCGAAGCAGGGCGTTCGTTGCCCGGAAGAGGGGTGGGACAGCCCGGGCCGGACCTCAGGCCGGTTTCAGGGCGGTCTCAGGCCGGGTTTCAGGCCGGGTTTCAGGCCGGGGTGAGCAGGTGCAGGGCGCCGGGGACGGCCTCGACGTCGACTGGCAGGGCGGCCATGAACTCGCCGTCGGCGTATGCGGTGATGCCGGGGGAGTCGATCCGCAGCGAGGGCGTGCGGTGGGTGGTGACCTCCGGGTGATCGACGTGGGTGCCCTTGAAGAGGGTGGGGAAGAAGCGGGCGATGCGGTGGCGGGGCATGGCGTCGACCAGGGTGATGTCGAGCAGGCCGTCGGTGGGGTCGGCGGTGGGGCAGATGAGCATGCCGCCGCCGTAGCTGCTGGTGTTGCCGACGGCCGCGAGGGTGAGGTCGCGCGCGATGACGGTGCCGTCGGCGAGGGTGAGGCGGAAGGGGAGCGGGCGGAGGTTGGCGAACTCGACCAGGATGGCGAGGTTGTAGCGCATCCTGCCGTGCGGCCAGCGCAGCCGGTTGGTGCGGTCGCTGACCAGCGAGTCGAAGCCGCTGGCGAGGACGGAGCCGAACCAGCGCCGCGTGCCGTCCGCCGAGGTGATCCGGCCGAGGTCCACCGTGCGGGTGCGGCCGGCGGCGATGACGTCGGCCGCCGCCTCCGGCTCGCCGCGCGGCAGCCCGTACGCGCGGGCGTGGTCGTTGCCGGTGCCCGCCGGGACGACGCCCAGGGGGACGTCCGTCCCCGCGGCGGCCTGGAGGCCGAGGTTGATCATGCCGTCGCCGCCGACGACCACCAGGGCGTCGCAGGAGCCGGCGGAGACGGCCGCGCGGGCCAGGTCGAGCGACTCCTGGGCCGACGAGCCCGCCCGGGCGTCGACCTCGACGCCCAGGGCGCGCAGCCGGTCGGTGGCGCGGCGGGCCGCCGGCTCGGCGTGGCCGGCGGCCGCGGCCGGGTTGGTGAGGAGAACGACCCGGGTGATGGTTCTCCGGTCGGTCATGGGATCAGCTTGCCGGGGTTGAGGATGCCCGCCGGGTCCAGCTCGGCCTTGACCGCGCGCAGGATGCGGACGCCCAGCTCGCCGATCTCCTCGGCCATCCAGGGCCGGTGGTCGGCGCCGACGGCGTGGTGGTGGGTGATGGTGCCGCCGTTGGCGAGGATGGCGTCCCCGGCGGCGCGCTTGGCGACGGCCCAGCGGGCGAGCGGCTCCTCGCCGAGCGCGGCGACGACGGTGAAGTAGAGCGAGGCGCCGGTCGGGTAGACGTGCGAGATGTGGCAGAGCACGAGGGCGCCGGGCAGGGCGCCGGTCAGCGCGGTGGTGACCGCCAGGCGGAGGTCGGCGAGCCGTCGCCAGTCGGTCGCGGTCTCCAGGGTCTCGCAGAGCGCCCCCGCGCTCAGCAGCGAGTCCCGCAGGTACGGCGCGTTGAACCGGCCGTGCTCCCAGGCCCGGGCCGGTGCCTCGCCGAGCGAGGTGGCGCCGGCGGCGAGCAGGACGTCCCGGGTGAGCCGGTGACGGGTCGCGACCTGGTCGGCGGAGCCCTCGAAGACGGTGACCGCCAGGCAGCCGGTGACGGCGGGCTCGCCGCCGATCTTCTCCGTCATCGCGAGGTTGACCATGGTCTCGGCCTCGTCGGAGAGCCGGATCACCGTCGGACCGGTGTCCTGCTGCTCGACCGCGCGCAGTGCGGCCGCGCCGGTGGCGAAGTCCGGGAAGGACCACGCCTCGTAGGCCTTCACGGCGGGCACCGGGTGGATCCGGACGCGGACGGCGGTGATCACGCCCAGCGTGCCCTCCGAGCCGAGGAAGAGTTCACGCAGGTCGGGGCCGGCGGCGGAGGCGGGGGCGCGGCCGAGGTCCAGCACGCCCGCCGGGGTGACGACCCGCAGGCCGCGCACCATCTCGTCGAAGCGCCCGTACCCGGCGGAGTCCTGGCCGGAGGAGCGGGTGGCCGCGAAGCCGCCGATGGTGGCGAAGCGGAAGCTCTGCGGGTAGTGGCCGAGTTCGAAGCCGTGCTCGGCGAGCAGCGCCTCGGCCGCCGGGCCGGTCAGGCCCGCGCCCAGGACGGCCTCGCCGGAGGTGGCGTCCAGGTCGAGCAGCCCGTCGAGGCGGCGCAGGTCGAGCGAGACGACGGCGCTGAGGCCGCCGCGCTCCGGGTCGAGCCCACCGACCACGCTGGTGCCGCCGCCGAACGGGACCGCGGCGATCCGGCGCTCGGCGCAGAGCGCGAGCAGGGCGGCGATCTCGTCCTCGCCGCCCGGCAGCACGACGGCGTCCGGCGCGTCCTGCGGCTCGCGGCCGCGGCGGCGCAGCAGGTCGGGGGTGGACTTGCCGCCCGCGCGGGGGAGGCGGTCCGCGGGGGCCGCACTGACGTGGGTCTCGCCGACCACGGCGGCCAGCGCCTTCAGGTCCGCCTCGGTCAGCCGCGAGGGCCGCAGGGTGACCTCCTCGGCGGCGGGCCCGGGGGCCGCGTCGCCGGTGACGCCGAGGGCGGCGGCCAGCAGGGCTTTGATGTCGGCCGACAGCTCCTTGGCGAGGGCCGGGTCGCCCCAGGCGTCCCACTTCATCGGGGGGAGCGGCAGCGCGGCGTGGGCCGGTCCCGCTTGCGTCTCAGGTGCCATGCGTTACAGTTTCACACATCATGTCAAGTAGTAACGATGATCACGACGGCCGTCCGGTCGGCCCCGGGGCGGGCACCGAGTCGCGCGGCGCAAAGGCCCATGGCGCGGAGGCGCGCGGCCCTGCGCAGCGTGGAGCCGAGCCGAGTGCGGCCGAGCCGCCGGGGGCCGACGCGCGTGCGGCCGAGCCGCGCAGTACCGATGACGCCATTCTCGACGCCGCCGCCGAGCTGATCGTCCACCTCGGCGTGCGCCGCACGCAGTTGGCCGAGATCGCCCGGCGCGCCGGGGTCAGCCGGCCGACCGTCTACCGGCGCTGGCCGGACGTCCGGGCGGTGATCGGGGCCCTGCTCACCCGGGAGATCCTGGCGACCCAGGCCACCGTCCCGCTGGTGGGCGAGGACCGCGCCGCCTTCGTCGAGGGCGTCGTCGAGGTCGCCGTCCGGCTGCGCGACCACCCGGTGCTCGCCGCCCTGCTGCGCTCGGCCGACTCCGACGCGCTCTTCGAGTACGTCGTCGAGCGGCTCGGCACCAGCCAGCTCGGGCTGCTGGAGGCGTTGCGCAGGGGCATCGAGCAGGGGCAGGCGCACGGCTCGGTCCGCGCCGGCGAGCCCGTCGAGCTGGCCGCGATGGTGCTGCTGATCGCCCAGTCCACCGTCCAGTCGCACCGCATGGTGGCGCAGCTGCTGCCGGAGGCGGCCTGGCGGCGCGAGCTGGCCCGGGCGCTGAACGGATACCTCGCGCCGTGACCGCTCGGGGGGTTCGGGCCGGGGTGACCGCCCGCCGCGCGGCCGCCTGCCCGGTGACCGCCCGCCGCGCGGCCGCCTGCCCGGTGACCGCCCGCCGCGCGGCCGCCCGCCCCGCAGTCGAACGCCCCCTGACCGCTCGCGTCATACCCTGCACGCCGTGACGAACGGATACCTCGCGCCATGACGATCAACGCCGGGCCTTTCGCCGGAACCACCCGACTCAGCTCCCGTCGGCGGGAGGTGGAGCTGGACGCGCTCGCCGCCACCCCGGCCGTCGACCTGGTGGTCGTCGGTGGTGGAGTGACCGGCGTCGGGGTCGCGCTGGACGCGGCCGCGCGCGGACTCCGCGTCGTCCTCGTCGAGGCCCGCGACCTGGCCTTCGGCACCAGTCGGTGGAGCTCCAAGCTGGTCCACGGCGGCCTGCGCTACCTCGCCTCCGGGCGGATCGGCGTGGCCCGGGAGAGCGCCGTCGAGCGCGGCGTGCTGATGACCCGCACCGCCCCGCACCTGGTCCGCCCGCTGCCGCAACTCGTCCCGCTGCTCCCGGGGTTGCTGCGTCCCGGGCAGGCGTCGCTGGTCCGGGCCGGTTTCCTCGCGGGCGACGCGCTGCGGGTGAGCGCGCGCACGCCCGGGGCGGTGCTACCCCGGATGCGCCGGGTGGACGCCGCCCGGGCCCGCCAACTGGTGCCCGGCGTACGGTCGGTGGGCCTGGCGGGTGCGCTGGTCGCGCACGACGGTCAACTGGTCGACGACGCACGGCTGGTGGTGGCGCTGGCCAGGACGGCCGCGCAGTACGGCGCCACCGTGCTGACCCGGGTCCGGGCGGAGGAGGTCACCGGCAGCTCGGTCCGGCTGGTCGACAGCCTGACCGGGCAGTCCCTGGTCGTCACCGCCGGCGCGGTCGTCAACGCCACCGGTGTCTGGGCGGGCGAGGTCGACCCGTCGATCCGGCTGCGGCCCAGCCGGGGCACCCATCTGCTGGTCGACGCGGCCGCGCTCGGCCACCCCGTCGCCGCGCTCACCGTGCCGGTGCCGGGCTCGACCAGCCGGTTCGTCTTCGCGCTGCCGCAGCAGCTCGGCCGGGTGGCGATCGGGCTGACCGACGAGGACGCGCCGGGACCGGTCCCGGACGAGCCGCAGCCGACCGAGGCCGAGCTCGACTTCCTCCTCGACACCGTCAACGCGGCCCTGGCCACCGAGTTGACCAGGGCGGACGTGCGCGGTGCCTACGCCGGGCTGCGGCCGCTGATCGACACCGGCGGCGGCAGCACGGCGGACATCTCCCGCCGGCACGCGGTGCTGGAGTCCCCGTCCGGGGTGATCACGGTGGTCGGCGGCAAGCTCACCACCTACCGGCGGATGGCCGAGGACGCGGTGGACACCGCCGTCCGCCTGCGCGGCCTGCCGGCCCGCGACTGCTGGACGGCCCGGCTGCCCCTGGTCGGCGCGCCCGGGCACCGGGACAGCCGGCCGGTGCCGGAGGGCGGCGTGCCCGCATCGCTGCTCGCCCGGCACGGCGGCGCGGCCCGTGAGGTCCTGGCGGCGGGCGGCGCCGAGCCGATCGCCGAGGGCATCGACGTGACCCGTGCCGAGATCGCCTACGCGGTGACGCACGAGGGCGCCCTGGACGCCGGGGACGTGCTCGACCGGCGGACCCGGATCGGGCTGGTCGCGGCGGACGCTGCCCGGGCCCGGGCGGCGGTGGAGGAGATCGTGGAGCGGTCCCTCGCGGGGTAGCGGCCGACCACGGGTCCTCATCGCCGGGCCCCCGCGGCCGGGCGCCGGAACGCCGGCCCTCACACCCCGGCCCTCGCCGCCGGGCGCCGGAACGTCCGACCCTCACCGCCGGGCTCTCGCCGCCCGGCCTTCCACGCCCGGTGCCGGAGCGCCTCACTGCTCGACGCGTTCCGGCACCGGGTGGACGGTGCCGTCCAGGTCGACCGTGCAGGTGAGCGGGTGCTCCGCCGAGCCGGTCCGTTCCAGCCGGACCGAGACCGGCAGCGGGGGCTCCTCGGGCAGCCGGACGGCCAGGGTGAGCGGGTAGAGGCCGTGGCCGTGGACGCGGTGGAAGGCACACTCCCGGCCGTCCACCAGCAGTTCGGTCTCGGTGATCCAGCCCGAGCGGACGTTCACGGTGACGGACCGGCCCGCCCGGTCGAGGTGGAAGCTGTACCGGCGGCGCATGGCACCTCCCGCGCGGGGGTCCTGGCCCGCACGGCCAGTCTAGGCCGGACCTCGCGGCGTGGCCGGAGCGCGTGCTCCGCCACCTGGTGCGGGGCGCCGGGCCCCGCCCACGGCCTTCGCGGTCAGACCAGGCGGCCGCCGCCGTCGACGTGCAGGACCGTTCCGGTGACGAACGGGCTGGCCATCGAGAAGAGGACGGCGCGGACCAGGTCGTCCGGGCTGCCGACCCGGCGGGCGGGGTTGCGCTCGGCTACCGCGCGCAGGAACGGCTCCTTGTCGGTGCCCATCCGGTCCCAGGCGCCGCTGTCCACGATGCCGGGGGAGACGGCGTTGACCCGGACCGGGGCGATCTCCACCGCGAGGGCCTGCACCAGGAAGGCCAGCGCGCCGTTGGTGGCGGCCATCACCGTGCGGGCGGGCGCCGGGCGCCAGGCGGCGACGCCGGAGAAGAAGGTGAACGAGGCGCCGTCCGGCCCGTCGGTCGCGGCCTGGCCGGCCAGGTGCTTCGCGAGCAGCAGCGGGCCGACCACCTTGGCCGCGAACGCGCGCTGGACGTCGGCGAGTTCGAGTTCGGCGAGCGGGCCGTTGGCGGGCATCGCGGCGGTCGAGACCAGGTGGTCGAACCGGCCGGTCGCGGCGGCGAGGGCGGCGATCGACGCCTCGTCGGTGAGGTCCACGGGGACGACCCGGGACGGGCCGGACAGCTCGCCGGCGGTCCACTCCAGCTTGCGCGGGTCGGGGCCGGCCAGGACCAGTTCGGCGCCGGCCGCGGAGGCGGTGCGGGCGAGCGCTCGACCGGTGTTCGAGCCGGCGCCGACGACCACGACGCGGCGCCCTTCGAGGGCGGCGGGGGCGAGGGCGGGCGCGGTGGCAGGGGAGGTGGCGGTCATGATCGATACTCCGGGAGAAGGGGGTGGTTTCGTGTTCCACCCTGCGCCGAGCTGCACCGATGCGTCCAAGGCTTGTCTTTTCGCCGAGCCATAAACTCTCTGCATGGCCACTCTCCGACAGCTCGAATACCTGGTGACCGTCGTCGACACCGGTTCGTTCACCCGGGCCGCCGAGCTGCTGCACGTCACCCAGCCCGCGCTCTCGCACCAGGTACGGGCACTCGAGCGGGCCGTCGGCGGGACGCTGCTGGAGCGCCTGCCGCGTGCCGTCCGGTTGACGCCGATGGGCCGGGCGGTGCTCCCGCACGCCCGCGCCGCGCTCGCCGACGCCGAGCGCCTGCGCGCCGCGGCCCGTCTCGCGGCCGGTCTGGACGGTGGCGAGCTCGAACTCGCCACCGTCTACTCGATCAGCCTCGGCATCCTGCCGCCGGTGCTGCGGGCCTGGCACCGGCTCCACCCGAAGGTGCGGATCCGGCTGCGCGAGTACGCCCACAACGACGAGCTGCGCGCGGCGATGGCGGCCGGTCAGGCCGACGTCGCGGTCGGTACGCCGCCGCCGGACTGGGAGGGGCCGATCCGGGAGCTGGGCGTCGAGGAGTTCGTGCTGGCGCTGCCGGCCGAACCGGACGCGGTGCCGGCGGGCCGGGTGGTCCGGCTGGCGGACCTGTCCGGGCGCGACTGGGTGCACTACGCGCCGGGAAACGGCCTCGCCGACCTGCTCGACGGAGCGTGCGCGGAGGCCGGGTTCCGGCCGAGGGCCGCGGTGCGGACCGAGCAGACGGCCGCCGCGCCGCTGCTGGCCGCGTCCGGGCTGGGACCGGCCCTGGTGCCCGCCAACCTCGTCCCGCCGGGCTTCGACGGCCTGGTCCGCCTGCCCGAGCCGCCCGTGCGGCGCCCGCTCGCGGCGTACACCCGGACCCGGCCGGATCCGCTGACGGCGGCCTTCGTCGACCTGCTGGCGCGGCAGGCCTGTCTGCTGCCGCCGCACGTCGCCGAGCTGCTCGCGGGGGCGGGGGCGGTCGAGGCGGGGGCGGCGGCGGAGCCCGGTGAGTAGGCCGGCGACGTGCGGGGAGCGGGTCGGACGGCCGGCGCGCGCGGGTGGGTGCTGCCGGGGGGCGCACGACGGGGGCGCATCAGGTCGGATGGATTCTCGTGATCTCTACAGTGTTGTAGATTCTTTCGGAGGGAGAGCAACCGAGGAGGGCATCGTGGGAGTTTCGCTGGCCAAGGGTGGCAATGTCTCGCTGACCAAGGAGGCGCCGGGCCTGACCGCCGTCATCGTCGGTCTGGGCTGGGACGTGCGGACCACCACCGGGGCCGACTACGACCTGGACGCGAGCGCGCTGCTCTGCAACGCGCTCGGCAAGGTGGTCTCGGACCAGCACTTCGTCTTCTTCAACAACCTGCGCAGCCCCGAGGGTTCGGTCGAGCACAGCGGCGACAACCTGACCGGTGGCGGCGACGGCGACGACGAGCAGATCAGGGTCGACCTCGACGCGGTGCCGGCCGGGGTGGCCAAGGTGGTCTTCCCCGTGTCGATCTACGACGCCGACGCCCGCCTGCAGAGCTTCGGCCAGGTCCGCAACGCGTTCATCCGGATCGTCAACCAGGCCAACGGCCAGGAGATCGCCCGGTACGACCTCTCCGAGGACGCCTCGACCGAGACCGCGATGGTCTTCGGCGAGCTGTACCGCAACGGCGCCGAGTGGAAGTTCCGCGCCATCGGCCAGGGGTACGCCTCCGGCCTGCGCGGCATCGCCACCGATTACGGCGTCAACGTCTGAGACGCCAGCGCCACCCCCGGACCGTCGGCGCGCCGGTCCGGGGGTGAAACACGGTGACGTTCAGGGGTTCTGACGCCCAGTCGGTGGACGACCGAGCGCATGGCCGCCGAACCCGCCCGTACCGGCGACCTGTTGGCGCCACCACGCGGTCATCGCGCCCTCGTCCATGGCCGCCCAGTCGGGCGCCCCGGTCACCTGGGCCCGCCCGAGCCGTCGGCCGACCTCGACCATCTCCCGCCCCACCGTGCCGCGTTCGCGGTCGTACGCGGGCAGCAGCTCCGCCCAGGAGTCCGCCGCCCGCCAGGCGTCCTCGAAGGCGCAGGCGTCCTGCACGGCCTTGACCGCGCCGCTGGTGTTGTGCGGGCGGACGACGGTGGCCGCGTCCCCGGCGAGCAGCAGGCGCCCGGCGGTCCGGCGCGGCGCCGCGAGGTCGTAGATCGGCTGGATGAAGGTCCGCTCGCGGGGGGAGAGCGCGACGACCCCCGCCCAGTAGGAGGGCAGGTGGCGCTCGGCCAGCTCGGCCAGTTCCTCGAACTGCCCGCCGGTGAGCGCGCCGGCCGGGACGCTGGTCGGGTCACCCGGCCGCAGCCAGGCCGGGGTCGGCGCGTAGAAGACGAAGTTGACCTGGGTGGAGCCCGGGGTCAGGCCGGGTATGCGGTAGAGCACCACCTGGCCGCCGGGGTAGCAGACCGTGATCACCTCGTGCTCCGGCCAGAGTGCCGCGCCGCCGGGCAGCCCGTCCAGCAGCCGGGCGTCGAAGCTGCCGCGCCAGCAGACGTAGCCCGCGTACTCGGGCCGGGCCTCGGGACAGACGGCCTCGCGGACCACCGAGCGGTACCCGTCGGCGCCGATCACCAGGTCGTACGGCTCGCGTCCGCCGGCCGCGCCGGTCACCCAGGCGTGGTCGGTGCCGGTGCCCGGGGCGCCGGCACCGGAGGCGCCGTTCCCGACGGCGGGGACGGCCTCGCCGAGCCGGAACTCCACGCTGTCCGGGGTGCGTTCGCGCAGCGACTGCCAGAGCACGCCCCAGTGGTAGGAGCGGAACGGCATTCCCTGCGCCCAGAGCAGCCGCCCGCGCGGCCCGCCCCCGCCGTCGGGATCGCGCGCCAGCCAGTGCCGTTCGGTCAGCCGGTGCCACCGCATGCCGTCGTCGAGGTGGCCGGCGCCGGCCAGTTCGGCGAAGCGGTCCTCCAGGACGCAGAGGCCGACGCCGCGGTCCTCCAGCCGGCCGGGGCTGCGCTCCAGCACGACCACCCGCTCCGCCCCGCCCCGGGCGGCCGCCCGCGCGAACGCGCACCCCGCGATGCTGCCGCCGACCACGGCTATCGATCCGCCTCGCACAGTCGTCCCCTCCCCGGGGTTCCTTCGAACCCCCACCGGCCCCGGGGTTCCTCCGAACCCCCGCCGAGGAGGAACCCTACGCACATCCGGCCCCGAGCTGACGGGTGGTCAGGCAATTTCGGACGCGGCCGGGCGGGGCCGGCCGTCGTCCCCCGTAGGGCGCGTTTATGCAACTAGTTGCATACTCGGCTCCACGTCCCCTACCGTGTGGTAACAACGAGCCGCCGCACGCCGCACAGGAGACGCCGATGAGCACCGACCCCCAGCGGGCCCGGAAGCCGTACCCGCACCTGCTGAGCCCGCTCGACCTCGGCTTCACCACCCTCCCCAACCGCGTGATCATGGGATCGATGCACGTCGGCCTGGAAGAGGCGCCGAACGGC
Source organism: Kitasatospora sp. NPDC005748 (assembly GCF_040630735.1). Classification (NCBI taxonomy): domain Bacteria; kingdom Bacillati; phylum Actinomycetota; class Actinomycetes; order Kitasatosporales; family Streptomycetaceae; genus Kitasatospora; species Kitasatospora sp. NPDC005748. The sequence continues at coordinate 184,249 of NZ_JBEXYD010000010.1, read as the reverse complement.
TTCGAACGGATGGCCGCGTTCTACGCCGAGCGCGCCCGCGGCGGCGTCGGCCTGATCGTCACCGGCGGCATCGCCCCCAACGAGGCCGGCCGGCCCTGGGGCGGCGGCGCCATGCTCACCACTGAGGCGGAGGCCGACCGGCACCGCGTCGTCACCGACGCCGTGCACGCCGCCGGCGGCCGCATCGCGATGCAGATCCTGCACTTCGGCCGCTACGCCTACCACCCCGACCTGGTCGCGCCCAGCGCCCTCCAGGCCCCGATCAGCCCGTACGTGCCGAACGCCCTCACCGCCGAGCAGGTCGAGCAGACGATCGAGGACTTCGTCCGCTGCGCCGCCCTCGCGCAGCGGGCCGGCTACGACGGCGTCGAGATCATGGGCTCCGAGGGCTACCTGATCAACGAGTTCACCGCCGCGGCCACCAACCACCGCGAGGACGAGTGGGGCGGCGCCTACGAGAACCGGATGCGCTTCCCGGTCGAGATCGTCCGCCGGGTCCGCGAGCGGGTCGGCCCCGACTTCATCCTGGTCTACCGCCTCTCCATGCTCGACCTCGTCCCCGGCGGCTCCACCCTCGCCGAGGTCGTCCGGCTCGCCCAGGCCGTCGAGGCGGCCGGCGCGACCATCATCAACTCCGGCATCGGCTGGCACGAGGCGCGGATCCCCACCATCGCCACCTCCGTCCCGCGCGGCGCCTACGCCTGGGTGACGAAGAAGGTGATGGGCTCGGTCGGCATCCCGCTCGTCACCAGCAACCGCATCAACACCCCCGAGATCGCCGAGCAGTTGCTCGCCGACGGCTGCGCCGACCTCGTCTCGCTGGCCCGCCCGCTGCTCGCCGACCCCGACTTCGTCGCCAAGGCGCGGGGCGACCGCTCCGCCGCCATCAACACCTGCATCGGCTGCAACCAGGCCTGCCTGGACCACACCTTCAGCGGGCAGATCACCTCCTGCCTGGTCAACCCGCGCGCCTGCCACGAGACCGAACTCGTCCTCGCACCGACCAAGCGGCGCAAGCGGATCGGCGTCGTCGGCGCCGGCCCGGCCGGGCTCGCCTTCGCCGTCTCCGCCGCCGAACGCGGCCACGCCGTCACCCTGTTCGACGCCGCCGACACCGTCGGCGGGCAGCTGAACGTGGCCCGGCGGATCCCCGGCAAGGAGGAGTTCGACGAGACGCTGCGCTACTACCGCACCCGGCTGGCCGAGTTGGCGGTCGAGCTGCGTCTCGGCGCACTGGTCGACGCGGAGCGGCTCGCCGCCGAGGGCTTCGACGAGATCGTCCTCGCCACCGGCGTCACCCCGCGCACCCCGGCCGACCTCCCGGGCATCGACCACCCCAGCGTCGTCGGCTACCTGGACGTGCTGCGCGACGGCGCGCCCGTCGGCGAGCGGGTCGCCGTCCTCGGCGCGGGCGGCATCGGCTTCGACGTCGCCGAGTACCTCACCGACCAGGGCGACGCCGCCAGCCTCAACCCGCCGGTGTTCCACCGCAAGTGGGGCATCGACCCGGAGTACCGCGAGCGCGGCGGCCTCACCCGCCCCGAGCCGCCCCGCCCCCCGCGCAGCGTCCACCTGATGCAGCGCAAGGCCACCAAGGTCGGCGCGGGCCTCGGCAAGACCACCGGCTGGATCCACCGCACCGAGCTCAAGCACCGCGGCGTCACCATGGTCGCCGGCGCGAGCTACGAACTGATCGACGACGCCGGCCTGCACTTCGTCGTGGACGGCGAACGGCAGCTCCTGCCCGTGGACACCGTCGTCCTCTGCACCGGCCAGGAACCCCGCCGCGACCTGGACGCCGCCCTGCGCGAACTCGGCATCACCCCCCACCTGATCGGCGGCGCCGACGTGGCCGCCGAACTCGACGCCAAGCGCGCCGTGAAGCAGGGCACCGAACTGGCCGCCACGATCTGACGGGGGCGGGTGCTCCGGTGGGATCTAGGATCGGGGCATGTCCCTGCCGCACGCCATCCTGACCGCCCTGCTGGAGAAGCCGTCCTCGGGGCTGGAGCTGACCCGGCGGTTCGACAGGTCGATCGGGTTCTTCTGGTCCGCCACCCATCAGCAGATCTACCGGGAGCTCGGCCGGCTGGAGACGGCCGGGCTGATCCGGGCGCTCCCGCAGGACGGTCCGGCGCGGGGGCAGAAGAAGGAGTACGACGTCCTGCCCGCCGGCCGCGCCGAGCTCGAACGGTGGACGGCCGGCGGGGACGACCCGAAGGCCGTCCGCGAGCCGCTGTTGCTGCGGCTGCGCGCGGCGGCGGTGGTCGGCACGGCCGGGCTCGACGCCGAGCTGGCCCGCCACCTCGCGCTGCACCGTGCGCAGTTGGCCGACTACCGGGAGATCGAGCGGCGGGACTTCCCGTCGGGCCGGGCGGCGGAGGGTGGCCGGCCCGCTGAGGGCGACGAGCCGGCCGACGGGGACCGGCTGCGGCACGCCGTACTGCGGGCCGGAATCGGGCTGGAGTCCTTCTGGGTGGAGTGGCTCACCGAGACCCGGGCCGCCCTGCCCGCGGACCCGTCCCCTCCTGGCCTCCCTACGACCTGACCTGCGACGATGCCGCGTGGGCGGGCGCGGCCGCAGGCCCGGTGGGACACTGATTGCCTGTCCCTGCCCGACTCCCGATCGGGGGCCGTATGTCTCACCCGAGGCCTCTCCTCGCCCTCACCGCCGCAGCCGTGGTCACCGTGCTCACCTTCGGGGCGGCCGGTATCGCCACCGGCTCCGCGGCCCCGTCGGCCGTGACGATCCGGGCGGCCGCGCCGGCCGGCCAGCTCCCTACGACCGACCAGCTGAAGGCGGCCCTGCTGAGCAACACCGAACTCGGCCCGAACTTCTCCGAAGTCCCGGTCGCCGACAGCCCGACGGCGGCGGGCGGCGCCTCCCCGGTCGCCGGCTGCGACGCGCTCCGCGCCCTGCTGAACGGGAACGAATCCGGGCCGTCCTCTCAACTGCCGCACCAGGAGATCGAGTTCGATGGCCCCGACGGCAACCCGATGCTGACCGAGTCGCTCACCGCCGAGGACGCCACCCAACTCACCAGCGACCTCACCGTGGTGTCCGACGCGTTCACCGACTGCCACAGCCTCACCTTCAACGACGGGACCGACGCCTCCGTGACCTTCACCGTCACCCCCGTCACCCTGGGCGACCGCAAGGACGCCCCCGCCGTCCGCCTCGACGGCACCCTCGCCGGCGTCCCGCTCAGCGGCTACCTCGCGGTCGAACGCTTCGGCACCGTCGCCCTCTCCTACGGCTTCTACCAGCGCGACGACCCCTCCTCCCAACTCGCCTCCCTCTACTACCGCGCCGCCGTCGCCAAGGCCGAACGCACCCTCGGCACCACCGCCGGCACCGCCACCGCCCCACCCGCCTCCGTCTGACCCCTCGACAACGCCGAACGGCCCCCTCCCGAGCACCACTCGGGAGGGGGCCGCACGCGTGCGCCTCAGGGCTCAGCGCGTCTGAGCCTCGAAGTACCAGCGCTGGTTCGGAGCGCCGTTGCACTGCCAGACCCCGAGCGCGGCCCCGTTGCCGGTGTTCCACCCCGGCAGTTCGAGGCAGGTGGCGGAGTCCGGGTTGTACAGCGAACCGTCGTACTGCCGCACCCAGGTCTGCGTCGCGGGGTCACCGCAGGGCTGGACCGTGACGCTGCTGCCCCAGTGCGCGGGCTTGTCCTCGGTCCCGAGGCAGCGATCGGCGCCCGGGACCTTCAGCTGGTTCTTGTCGGTCAACGTGAAGTGCTGGTTGTCGCCGTTGTAGCAGTCGTGTACGGCGGCGAAGGCACCGAGACCGCCGCCCCAGTTGTCGACGCACTTACCGGGGCTGTAGGCGCTGTGGATCTGCACACTGGCGGCGGTGGTGGCCAGGGTGTTGACCTGCTGGTCGGTCAGCGCGTACGGGTAGAGCCGGACGTCGCTGATCGCGCCGCTCAGTCGATCGCTGGGGCCGGGGTAGCGGGAGGTGACATCGCCGCCGATGTTCACCGTGCCGTTGGTCTTCCAGACTCCGGGGATGTTCGCGGAGCCCGCCGCCCGGCCGTTGACGAAGAGCGTCGCGACACCGGTGCCGGCGTTGTACGTCCCCACCAGGTGGGTCCAGACACCGGTCAGCGGCGACGGCCGAGCGCCGTCGTCCACCACCGCGTAGTAGGTGCCGGTGTAGTAGTTGTCCGATTCCGGGAAGACGAAGGCCCACTTGCCGAACTGGGCCGAGTACTGGAGGTAGAAGGGGCTCCGGTCCTGGCCGGCCAGCGAGACGACGGTCTGGTAGTCGTTGGTGTTGTCGAGCTTCGCCCAGGCGGCCACTGTGTAGCTCTGCGTGGTGTCCAGACCGGGCTTCTCGGTGGTCGGACCGACCGGAGCGGTCGACCGGTAGACCTTGGTGCCGTCGAAGGCGGTGGCCTTGTTGGCCGTACCGTTGTGATCGGTGGTGCGCGCGATGTTCTCCTTCGGGTACAGCGCGTTGGTGTCACCGGTGTCGCCGCCGCTGCGGCCGTCCAGCGCCCACCAGAGCGGATTCACCCCGGTGTCCCCGATCGTCTCGGGGCCGACCTGCCAGGCGAAGCCGGCGTTGGCGGTGCCAGGGTCGGTCGTCTGTCCCCACCACACGTCGATCCGACCCTCTGCGGTCTTGCCCCAGAGGGTCGGGTGGCCGGATCCGGTGAGGTCACCGTCGGAGCCCAGGACCGGCCAGCCGTCCACCGGCACCGCGCCGATCTTCGCGGTGGTCGCGATCTGGGTCAGCGTCGGCACCGTCAGGGGTGCACCGTTGTCATCGAGGACCGGCTGGCCCTGGTCGTTGGTGGCGACCACCGTACCGGTGGTGAAGGTGTAGGCGAACAGGTCGCCCTGTGCCCCGTCGGCGGCCGTCCGCAGGTTGCGCGCCCACAGGCCGGGGCGGCCCTGCTTCGCCCAGTCGCCGGGGGTGATGAGCTCCTTGTCCTTCCACCCGGAGGCTGCCAGCCGAACCGGCTTGCCGAGGGTGTTGGTCCCGGTGGCGGGGTAGTACCAGAGCGCGGCGTCCGCCCCGTTGTCGGTGCTCTCGACGGTGAGCAGGCCGGTCCTGTTCTTGAACTTCAGGCCGGCGTCGAGGTCGGTGTGCACCGGGTCCCCCAGAGCGGCTATCCGCAGGGTGGTGGACCAGTCGTTCGCGTTGTAGCCGGGACTGGTTCGCCAGGCGCAGTCCGCAGGAGGCTGGCACCCGGGCTTGAGAAGCATGCGCTTCTTGTTGATCCGGCCGACGACGCCGTCGTTGCTCGGGTTCTGGTAGACGTAGAGTTCTGCGCTGCCGGGAGCGTGGGCGATGACGTCGTCCACGTTGTGCCCACCGGTCAGGGTGCCCCGGTGGGTGAGCTGGATGTTGTTCCAACCCTGCCCCGTCGGCGAGTCCGCCGCCGTGGCGGCGACCGCCACGGCCGGACTGGTGGCGTGGGGGTTCCCGGGTGCGTTGTAGGTGCGCAGGTAGCCGGACTGGTCCGGGGTGAGGATGTCCGGTGCGCTGTCACCGGTGAGGTCGCCGAAGGCCGGCGGAGGTCCGTCCGGATTCCACGGGACGTAGAAGGCGTACTGGGCGATCGGCGACACGTTGCTCGCGTTGTCCATCACCTGGAGGTAGAGGATGTTGGTCCCCCAGTGCGTCGGAAGGACGCCGATGCCGCCTTGGGGGAACGAGGCGCCGCAGGACCAGCCTGCGCCCGCCAGCTGTGGGTTCCACGACCAGCGGGCACAGACCAGACCGGAGGGGGAACCGCCGTTCGGCGCCGCGTCGGCCGCGGTGAACGGGACGACGCCCCACTCACCGGAGCGCTTCTTGGAGACCTGGCCGTTGCCGGAGGGCGGGAACTGGTTCGCCAGGTCGGCCTCGGACAGCTGGCTGTAGACGTTCGGAACGCTCAGCGTCGGCGGCGTGAGGTCGATGCCGAACCGGCAGGTGGGCGTCGAGTCGGACTTCGCGTCGATCAGGGTGTCGTAGGACTGGGCGCCCCACCCGTAGACGTGGCCGTCCGTGAGCACGGCGGGCGGCACCGGGAAGCTGGCGACCCCTCCGTTGGGGACCTCCTCCGAGTTGCCGCTCGCCACGTCCGGCGCGCCGGGCAGTGAGTAGTCCCAGATGTGGGTCCAGGACCTGAGCGTGTTCTGTATCGGGCTGTGCACGTTGACGTTCAGCGAGACGTTGCCGTTGAACCCGGCCGAGGAGTTCATCCAGCCCAGGGAGGAGCCGTCGCAGCCCTGGTTGGTGGTCCGGGGATCGGCGGTGCTGGGGGCCGGCCAGGCGTTCGGGTTGGTGGGGGTCTCGGGGTAGCGGTCGTACTCGACCACGACGACCGGCCGGTAGTCCATCCGCTTGAACGCGAGCTTGTTCTGCTCGTCCCGGGCGAAGAGGCCGAAGGTCAGCGAGTCCCGCGACGGTGCGTAGTTCTGGTAGACGGAGGTGACGTCGTAGTCGAACTGGAGGTTGTCATGGCACCCGTTGCCGCCGGATCCGGCCACGTCGGCGGAGCCGACCCGGTCGCCGACGACTGCCGGGGGGTTGGACCAGGTGGTCCCGTTGTCGATCCCCCCGGTCAGGTACAGGTCCACCGGGTACTTGTTGGTGCAGGAGTGGTCGGCGGACTCGTACTCCCAGACCGACATGGTCGCCCGGTGGATGAAGATGTCGTTGTACCAACGGGTGTCGAACTGGAAGTAGGAGCGTTCGACGCCCTTGACGGTCTGGTACCCCTGGTAGCCCACGCCGGGGTGGTCGTACTCCTGGCCGGTGGCAGTCGTCTTCAGGTAGTTGGAGTCATAGGGGTGGCCCGCCTGCGTCCACGTCCAGGCGTTTCCCTCGCGCCGGTCGTACTGCCAGACCGGGTCGATGAACCAAGGGCCCTGGCCCTGGCCGAGGACGGACCGGTCGGGGACCACCTCGATGCCGTCCGCGGTGGCGGTGGTGGCCATGGTGGCGACCTTCGCGTCGATTCCCGGCCCGTCCGCGGTGCTCGTCCGGGTCGACTTTCCGGGTGTGCCGGGGTCCGCGCCGTCCACGCCTGCGGCGGCCTGCGCCGACTTGCCGGCCGGGGGAGCGGCTGCGGTGGAGCTGTCCCAGATTCGGGGAGCCGGAGCATGCCAGGCGACGGTTCCGTCCGTCGCGCTCGCGGTGAGGTTGTTGGCCGCGTCGGCCTTCACCGTCACACCCTTGGTGGTGGTGCCGAAGCGGACCTTCTGGAGCTTAGGGTCGGCCGCCGCCTCGGGGGTCTTGACGATGAGGACGGTGCTGAGACCGCCGGTGGCGGATGCGGTCACCTTGAGGTCGACGCCGGGGGCGACCTCCGGGTAGACGAGGCCGTCGCCGTCCTCGTCCACGGTGGGTGTGGTGAGCTGGAACGGCGACTGGATGGCGAGCGTCTCGCCCGCCGGGCTGCTCAGCGTGCCGAGCGGTCCGGGGCCGCCGCCCGAGAGATGGACGCCGGACGCCGCGACCCTGGGCCGGTACCCGCCCGCCGGGTCGGCGACGAGGGTCGCGTCGAGCTTCGCCCAGGTGCCGTCCGGCTGCTTCGCCCGCTGCTGGTCGGCGTGCTGGCTGCGGGAGAGGTGTCCCTGCGGGGTGGCGACGGTCTCGCTGAACGCATCGGTCAGCTCCGGCACGGGGACGGGCTTTCCGGTCGCCTTGGCGCGGGCGGCCGCTCTGTCGGCGGCAGCGGACACGGTCTTCTCGTCGGCCCGCTTGGCGTCGGCCTCGGCCATGATCGCGGAGAGGCCGGGCGAGGAGCTGGTGGGCGAGGCCGGTGTCGGCGCGGAGGCCGGTGCGGCGAAGGCGACCGGTGCCACCGAGGTCAGGGCGAGGAGAAGGCCGACGGCAGCGGCGACGGACCGCCGGGACGAGTGGTCGGAAGAGCGCGCGCCGGAGCGAGCTCCGGGCGGAGCGGCAGGCATGGTGAGTCCCCCACGGAAGTGTCGGATCAGCTGCGCATGGAAGATCTGTGAAGCTCACGCGCAGAGGCTGCTAGCAAGCTGTCGCAGAGGGTGACGGTTCGTCAACCGATTATTCGTACGGGTGTCCGATTTGCAGAGTGGCTCCCGATTACTCATCGTGTGAGGTCCGTCACTCAGGTGATAGGTCGACAATTTGCTCGACCGGAGGGCAGTCGAGGGCCTAGCCTCCGCCACAGTCATCCATCCGTACCCGATGCGTGGTGCGGTTGAGCCTGTGGGGGGTCGAGGTGTCAGTTCGTCATGTCCGTTTCTCCTGGCTGATCGGGAGGGGGAGTCCGTCACCGGGGAGGCGGAAATCCCGGGTGGCCCTGGTGAGTTCGCTGGCGATCCTGGGCGCCCTGGTCTCGCCGATGGCGCCGGCACTCGCCGCGCCGTCGGCGGACGGGAACAAGGATCGGATCTGGTCGCCGCCGAACACCCCGCTGCCGAAGACGGCATCGGTGCCCGGCAGGGCCGAGAAGCCCAAGGTGGTGCCGCCGGCCACCGGTTCGCCGAACTGGGTCCCGCCGAAGGCGCCGCCGCCGGCTCCGCACGGTGCCGCACTGGCGACACTGGATACGGCTCCGCCCGCGGGTTCTGTCACGACGCGTACGGATGCGGGCGGTGCCGAGGTCCGCGAGCCCGCCGCCGGCGCGTCCCGGCAGGCGGGCGACCTGCCGGTCTGGCTCGCGCCGCTGGCCCCGGACGCGGCCGCGACGAAGGGCGCGGAGAGCGCTGCCGCCGGTGACACGGCGGCGACCGCGACGTCCGTTCGCGTGGACGTGGCGGAGGCCAAGGCGGCCGACGGGCTCGGCGTGCAGGGCACCCTGCTGGCACTCTCCCGCAGCGGGCGGGCCGAGGCGGCCAAGGTCCGCGTGGCGCTCGACCTCGGCGGCGTCGGATTCGGCGGTGACTTCGCCGAGCGGGCGCGCCTCGTCTCGCTGCCGGCCTGTGCGCTGACCACACCCGAGGTGCCGAGCTGCCTGGTTCGCACCCCGGTGCCGTCCCACTACGACACGCAGGCCAAGCGGCTGATCGCGGACGTCGAACTGCCGTTGGTGGAGGCATCGCTGACGGCGCAGGAGCAGAACGCGGCGAAGTCCGCCGCACCGGCGACGTCGGCAGCGATGGCACCGCTAGCACCGCTGGTCCTGGCCACCGAGGGCACACCCTCCAGTGGCACGGGTACCTACAGCGCGACCTCGCTCTCGTCGAGCCAGGCGTGGACGGCCGGAAGCTCGTCGGGCTCGTTCAGCTACAGCTACCCGATCCAGTCGCCGCCGACCCTCGGCGGGGCGGCACCTCAGCTCGCGCTCGGCTACGACTCCGCCTCGGTGGACGGCCGGACGGCCTCCACCAACTCCCAGGCCTCGTGGATCGGTGACGGCTGGGACCTCAGCTCCGGGTTCGTGGAGCGCTCCTACAAGGCGTGTGCCAAGGCCGGGATCGCGGGATCCGGCGACCAGTGCTGGGGCGGCGCCAATCTGACGCTGTCGCTCGGTGGCCACTCCGGTGAACTCGTCCCGCACGACGCCTCGTGCGTGAACACGGACACCCGGTTCGAGCAGTCCAAGTGCACCTGGCGGCTGAACAACGACGACGGCACCAAGGTCGAGTTCCTCACCGGCGCCGCCAACGGCACCTGGAACGAGTCGTACCTGAAGGTCACCGACACCTCGGGCACGGTCTACTACTTCGGCCTCAACCAGGTGCCCACCGCAGCCGGCGCGCCGAGCCGGACCGGGCTGGAGAGCAAGTCGGCCTGGACGGTGCCGGTCTACTCGCCGAACGCCGGTGACCCCTGCTACGACTCGGCCAAGGGCAAGGGCTCCTGGTGCCAGATGGCGTGGCGCTGGAACCTCGACTACGTCGTCGACACGCACCACAACCTGACCACCTACACCTACGCACCCGAGACCAACTGGTACGCGCGAGGTGGCGGTCAGAACCCGGGCGCGGGGGTGAACACCCAGTACACCCGTGGCGGCACGCTCGCCTCGATCGGCTACGGCCAGCTGGATGCGGACCAGATCGCCGCCGGCGGCAGTTACCTGCCCGCTTCGAAGATCGAGTTCGAGACGGGGGAGCGGTGCCTCGGCGCTGCCTGCGACCCGTCGCAGCGCACCTCGGCGAACGCCACCAACTGGCCGGACGTCCCGCTGGACAAGCAGTGCGCCCAGTCGGGAGTCTGCTCCAACTCCGGTCCGAGCTACTGGTCCACCAAGTGGCTCAACACGATCACCACCAAGGTCCGTTCTGGCGGTTCGTACCGTCCGGTGGACAGCTACCAGCTCGCCCACAGCTTCATGAAGCCGCAGAACTCGACCGAGGACACCGCGATCCCGTGGCTGGCGTCGGTCCGCCGGGTCGGCAAGGACACGTTCAACAGTCCTGAGGAGAAGGGCCTCCCGGAGGTCACCTTCGCCAGCGCGTTGTTGCCCAACCGCGTCGACGGCCTCGTCCCGGCGCGCCCGCGGTATAACCGCCCGCGCATCGAGGTCATCACCACTGCGACCGGCGGGACCATCTCCGTCAAGTACGCGCTCGACTCGTGCTCGCGCACCGCCGGCCGGATGCCGGCGTCCGCCGACAGCAACACGATGAGCTGCTACAACGTGAAGTGGTACGACACCGGCATCAAGGCGACCGCCGATGACTGGTTCCTGCGCTACCCGGTCGAGAGCGTCACCGTGGACCCGAACGGCAACCTCGTCCAGGGCTCGGTCCCGAAGACCACCAGCTACACGTACGGCGAGGCCGCGTGGCACCGCAACGACGGCGCCCTGGTCGACTCCGCCTACCGGACGTGGGACCAGTTCCGCGGTTACGCCAGCGTGACCGCCGTGACGGGCTCCGGTACGGACGGCGCCAAGTCGAAGTCCGCCACGTTCTACTACCAGGGCATGGACAACGACCTCAAGGCGAACGGCTCGCCGAAGACCGCGAGTGTGACCGGTCCGAAGAGCGGTGCCCAGGCCGACAAGGACTGGCTCGCGGGCCGGGTGCTGGAGTCGGACAGCTACACCGACGCCGACGCCGCGGATCCCGTCGGCTACACGGTGAACACCAGCTCCGGAGAGGCCTCGACCGCCACACACAAGCGCACCGGCCTGCCGGACCTGGAGGCCCGCTACCCGGCCACCACGTCGACCGCCGTCAGTACGGTGAAGACCACCGGTGGCAGCCGCACCACCTCCACGGTGACCAAGACCGACAAGGACCACAACAACCGGGTCAAGTCCTCGCTCAGCACCGCCGACGGGACCCCTGACATCTGCACCCGCACCGATTATGCGGTCGCGAGCAACCCACAGATGACGGGGCTGGTCGCGGAGGTGCTGACCGTCTCCGGCGCCGATGCCTGTGCCGCCACGGCGACCGCGGCCAACACGGTCTCCAGTACCCGCGCCTTCTACGACGGCGCTGCCTACAAGGTGGCGGGCGACAAGGGCGAGGCCACCGGCAGCCAGGTGCTCGACCGCTATGACGGCTCGGGTACGGCCCAGTACGTGACCAGTGGTGCCAGCACCTACGACGCGTACGGCCGCGTGGCCACCGTCACCGACCCGACGGTCTCGGACGGTTCGAACCCCAACGGCGCGGTGGTGACCACCTCCTACAGCTCCGCCACCCCGGGCGAGCTGCCGAACCGTACGGTGACCGGGACCCCGGCACCGGCCGGCGCTCCGGACGCGGGCGGTCGGCGTGAGACCGCGGTGATGGTGAACCCGGCCCGAGGATTGCCGATCACCACGACCGACCCCAACGGCCGCAAGGTCACCCAGTCCTATGACGCACTGGGCCGCCTGAAGGCGGTCTGGACGCCCGGCCGGGACACCACGCTGAGTGCCAACTTCACCTACGACTACGCGGTCAACGGCACCAACGCACCGTCCACGATCAGCAGCAACACGCTGCGATCCAATGGCCAGTACGGCACCGCGACGCAGATCATCGACGGCCTCGGCCGGGTGATCCAGACGCAGAGCCCACCGGCGGTCTCCTCCTACCACGGGCGTCTGATCACCGACACCTTCTACGACTCGCAGGGCCGTGCCAACCAGGCCTACAACACCTACTACGAGGACACCAACGAGCCCCGCACGGTCCGGTGGACACCGGACGGTGCGATGGTGCCGAACCGGACTGTTACGCAGTTCGACGGCATGGGCCGCCCGGTCAGTACCCAGTTCATCGCTCTCGGTGTGCTGCAGTCCACCACGACCACCGCCTACCCGGGCGCCGACCGGGTCGACGTGACCCCACCCGCCGGGGCCACCGCGACCAGCACCGTCACCGACGGCCGCGGCCGCACGTCCCAGCTGTGGCAGTACCGGACGCCGAGCGCGACCGGCACCCCGGCCGACGCGGACGTCACCACCTACACCTACACGCCGAGCGGCTCGGCCGCGACGCGGGTGGATTCGGCGGGAAACACCTGGAGCTACGGCTACGACCAGCGCGGCCGCCAGGTCCGCGCCGACGACCCGGACACGGGCGTGTCCACCCGCAGTTACGACCGTGCGGGCCGGCTCACGTCCACGACCGACGCGCGCAACCAGACCGTCGCGATCACCTACGACCTGCTCGGCCGCAAGACCGGTACCTACAACGGCACGGCCGCCCCGGCCAACCAGTTGACCGGCTACACCTACGACACCGTGGCGAAGGGCCAGGCGGCATCGTCGACCCGGTACGTGGGCGGTGCGAGCGGTGCGGCTTACACGAAGACTGTCACTGAGCTGGATGTCGCCTACCGGCCGATCGGGACCAGCATCTCCCTCCCGGGCAGTGATATCGGCAAGACCGGTCAGGTGATCTTCGGCTACCGGGCGTCGTACGACGGAATCAGCGGCGCACTGGTCTCGGAGAGTCGTGCCGCAGCCGGAACTCTGGCCGATGAGTGGATCACCTACGGATACGAGGACTACGGCACGCTGAACGACATCGGCGGTGCCGGGACGACCTACCTCCGCCAGGCCGACTGGGACGCCTACGGGCGTAACATCCGTTCCACGATGAACCCGTGGGGCACCCAGATCGTCGCCACCAACACCTACGACGAGCCGACCGGCCGTCTGCTGAACCAGTACGTCGACAAGCAGACGGCAGGGACCGGCTCCGTACAGAACACCGCCTACGCCTACAACCAGGCCGGCCAGATCACCGCGATCAGGGCGATCCCGAACAACCTCCCGGCCGCGACCGACCTGCAGTGCTTCAGCTACGACTACCTGGGCCGCCTCACCACCGCGTGGAGTGACACCGGGCAGCTCAACCAGCCGACTCCGTCGCTCGGCGGACAGGGGTCCTGCGCCAACTCGACGCCCGCCAGCGGTGCCACCGCGCCCGCGAAGACCACCGTGGGCGGCAGCGCCGCCTACTGGCAGGAGTACGGCTACGACCTGGCCGGCAACCGCACCAAGCTGGTCAATCACGACCCGGCCGGCGACCCGGCCAAGGACCTGAAGGTCGATCAGACCTTCCCGGCCCCGGGCGCCCGGAACACGCCCACCGCCGCCGCCGATACGGGTGGCGGCACCGGTGGTCCGCACGCGCTCGCAACCGGTAAGTCCACCTTCGGCGTTGCAGTCGGTGTGCAGGGAACGGACGAGTACGACGCGGCCGGCAACACCACGAAGATCAACAACCCGGGCGGCAGCAAGGACCTCAAGGCGGGGTTCGTGCTCAACTCCGGTGAGTCGGTGCGCTCCAACAGCGTCCAGCTCGCCATGCAGCCGGACGGCAACCTGGTCCTCAGCTCGCTGCGCACCGGGAAGGCGATCTGGTCCACCAACACCCAGGACCACTCGGGTGCCTGGGCGACCATGCAGGACGACGGCAACTTCGTCGTCTACGACCCGCAGCGCGTCCCGCTCTGGTCCTCCAAGACCTGGGTCGGCAACAACAGCGGCTACTTCGCCAAGGTGCAGGACGACGGCAACTTCATCGTCTTCACATCGAGCTGGCAGGCCAAGTGGAGCAGCTCCACCTGGAACGCCGTCGATGCCGCCAACGCCACCACACTGACCTGGGACGTCGAGGGCAAGCTCGCCTCACTCACCCAGGGCTCGGCCACCACGTCGTACCTCTACGACGCGGACGGCAACCAGCTCGTGCGCCGCAACCCGGGCAAGGTGACGGTCAACCTCGGCGGCGGCGACGAACTCTCGTACGACACCAGCACCGGGACCAGCACCGGTGCGCGCTACTACAGCATCCCCGGCGGAATCACCCTGGTCCGCGAGGGCCCGGGCAAGCTGGCCTACCAGTTCTCCGACCACCACGGCACCAGCTCCCTGTCCATCGAGTCCGCGACCACCAACGAGACCCGCCGCACCTTCGACCCCTTCGGCGCCACCCGCGGCCCCGGCTCACTCGCCACCCCGTGGTCCGGCGACAAGGGCTACGTCGGCGGCCTCAAGGACGACGCCACCGGCTTCACCAACCTCGGCGCAAGGCAGTACCAGCCCGGCACGGGCCGTTTTCTCAGTGACGACCCGGTGACGGTCAGCGATACGCCCCAGCAGTGGAGCGGCTACGCTTACAGCAACAATGACCCTGTCAATGGTAGTGACCCGAGTGGCCTTTGTCGGGCCGATATCTGCGGTGTAGGAACCCCGATCGGCGGCACCGGTAGCGGCCCGAATAATCCGGTCCGCTTCGTCAGCACCGGACCAGTGGCGCCGGAAGACCCGTCTGAGGGAAGTTACTACATGGGTAACTTCATCCCCGGTCCGCCGAAACAGAAGCCGACTACGTCGATAGGGTCGGCCAAGCCCTGTAATGGTTGTAAGTTGGTAACCGACCTTCCCAAGAGCGCAGTTAAGGCCCTGCCGCAGCAGGATTCCGATGTGAGAGCCGTCACGATTTATCAGGTGTCCCAGTCGACATGGCTGAACAAGGAGGTATCTGACGAATTCAATATTGCTGACCAGGATGGCGAAGTTAGCCGTACCAGAACTACTATCCACACTAATCAGGTGACAAAACAGTTCACCGAGAAGGTCGGGGGCAGCGCGACGGCCAAGACGACACTCGAAGGCTCGCTCCCCTTCCTTGCGGACGGTAAGGTCGAGGTCTCGATCTCGCTAAATGGTGAGGTCACCTGGCAGGATACTGATGCCGTTAGCGACTCGAGGCAGGATACCGTGGTGCTCCCGGCAGTGAAGGTTAAGGCTGGCCAAGGATACGGACTTTCTCCTGCGGGAACCGCCACCCAGTACATGGCCGTCTATGTTCACTCTGACGGGACTACATCGAGTAAGGATTTTGCCACGTACGATATCCACAACTGGGCACCAGTCGCCTACGACCATACGCCAGGGCTGATCATCAACGTAAATTCGGGGCCCGCCAAGTGATTACGTGACATGCGTGGCGGCATCGTACCTAGGGGAGGTTACGGATGAACAATCGCAGAATCCGACTGGCGGTGGCCTTTGTATCCTTTGCATCCCTATGGATGGGTGTCGCCGCGTGTGGCTCTGTGCATAACGGATTTGAGGGGAGAGTTACCGGGGCCGACTCTGCGGAGGAGGCGGTCGCGCTGGGGCCAGAATTTCCGGCAGAAGGAAGACGCCTTGCGCTGGCCTGGGCGGCTGGAGAAGGAAAGGCGCCTGCCGGCGGGCGGACCGCAGTGGCCAGGTTTGGAGTGGGTCAGCCTGCGTCTCTGGTTTGGCAAGCCGAGGCTAGCGGTGATATTTGTACTGCTCGGGCGCCTGATGTGGGCGGCGTGATGACCGAATGTAGCAGAGCGTCGGATATCGAGGGCAGGCTAACTCCCGGTGTCGGAATTGTATTTGGCTCTCGGCTGGTTAAAATGGAGGCTCAGGAGAAGTGGAGTATTCTTCTCTTGGCAAGTGATGAAAGCGTGGAGAGGCTCTATTGCCAACAGCGCACCTTCCTTGCCCGAAAGGTCTTGGAAGTCACGGTCGGCGGTGCGCTGCGGACCATCTATGCCGTCAGTATCCCGACTTATCTCCCCGGGGACTACCGGGTCGATGCCCGCCGCAACGGAATGCTGGTGGCCGATCACATAATGCTCAACCCGACGCGGGTTGGGGCCGCCCAGTGTTGAAATAGATCATTGTTGGTGTTCGGGCCGCCCGCCCCGTCCTCCAGAGCGGGCGGCACCGTGCAATGATCTACCGCACGGGAGCGCCGGGTTGGGCCTGGGTGCCCTTGAGCTCGGCAATCGCGGCGGCGAGGGCGAGGTAGGCTTCGACCTTCGCGGCTTCGATCTTGGTTGTGGCCGTGAGCGAGTCAGGGTTGTGTATCGATGCCAGCCAAGCTCGTGCGGTACTCGCGTGGTCGAGGTGGTTGCTCATTCGAGGCCTCCGGAAGAGATCGCTAGGCAGGTACCCGCTGAGCGTAGGACCATAGTGGGTTGTATGCAGGCCTCTTTGCCCAAGTAGCCCTGTTCCTGTCTCAGCGGTCGGCCTCAGCGTCTCCGCACACGCGGGCCTGGTCAAGTCCTGTCCTGGTGTATGGCTCTTGCGCGCTGCTTCGGACTCGAGGAGTGGTGACCTCGGTCGGTCGTTCCTCGAAGATTCGGGTCCGGTATGGTGATGAAGAAGGTTTGGGGCTTCAGGGCTGTTCAACGCTGAGCTGCTGGTGCGGAGAAGTCGATTGAGCGGGTCGGACAGTTGCAGCGGCAGCATGCTTGCTTCCGCTGGCGGATTCCTCCTGGGGGCGGGATCGAGGGGCCGAGCTGGATGTGAAGTGCAGGGGGCATGGGGTGCTTCGGGTGTGCCGATCGTTCGGGTGGCTGGCGCTGTTCTGGCCTTTCGGCTCTGGTCGATCCGGGTGCCGTCTGGCTGCGCAGTGACGGCTTCGACCGATATGCCCCTGCGGTGACGCAGGGGCAATTTCATGAGGCGACTATCGCGAGCTTCTCGAGTGGTGGCATGCAAGACAAGGTGGTGCCACGGAGGTGATCCGTTCGGTGTTCAAGTCTCGTGCCGGGCGAGTGATTTCGATAGCAGTTGCCGTGGTGGTCGTCATGGGGATCTTTCTATGGAATATTCCCCTGATGGGGCAGTGGCGGGTGGACAGGCCGGTTACGGGCTTTCTTCTTGAGTCACCGGTCTCTGAAGGGCCGTGGCAGAGGCAGGAAGATCGGGATCCCGGTGCTCCCTATATGCGGGGGCTGGACGAGCGGCAGGAACGTTCCTTCGTGCGAGATGCTTCGGATCCGTCGAAGGGGAAGGTCAATCAGACGGTCATGCGGTTCGGTTCGCCGACGTGGGCGTGGCTCGTGTTCCGGTCCGGTGGCCTCAAGAGCCGGTACTCGCGCTATGGTCAGGTTGAACCGATCTCTGTGTCCGGCAGCCGGAGTGCCGATGATCAAGAATACGCCTGCCTTCTGTCGGAGGGTGCCGAATGCCAGAAGTGGGGTATGTGGCTGAGGTATGGACAGTATCTTGTCGAGGTCGTGGGCGTTGAGGAGTCATCGGTTGACGGGGCCGCCGAGAGCATGCGACAGCTGGCGGGAAAGGTCGATCTAGAAATGCGCGACTGACGTCGATACGTGTCGAATATCGGTCGGGTTCCTTCGTTGACCGCCCGCTCCCTTTTGGGGGCGGGCGGTCAACGGTGTGTTCACTCGGATGGTTCTGGGGCGGGCGAGTGCTGTGCCGGCGGGTTGTCGATGACGTACCGCGATGGGGGGCGACAGCACGGAAGTCGGCGTGGACGCGCATGCCGATCGCGTGGAGGTCGGCGCGCCAGTCTCCGTGAGTGCCAGGCCGTGCCGGGCGCGGCCGATGAGTTCGTCGGCGACGGCCAGCAGCAGGTCGTCGGTGTCGTGGGGAAGTGCCGGCAGACCGCACTACTTTCGGGCTGGCGCGGGACGTCGACGCTCCGGTCGTCGATTTTGATGCAGGGGGTTCCAGGATGAAGTACGCAATGAAGCTGTCCGGTGCGTCTTTGCTCTGCGCATCGATTGGCTCCTGGGGCGACGTCCGCCGTGACGGCGCCGTGGCAAGCGATCATGTAGTGCCCGGAGCAGGCCCTTCCCGTCCGATGTTCGACGGGCTCCCCCGGCTCGGCGTGCAGGTCGCACGTCGAGCCGGTCGTCCGGTGCACCTGGCGGGCGTTGGCGACGTCGCTCTGGTGTCGGGTCGGACGGTCAGTGTTCGCGCCGCGACGGCGGTTGCTCCTCCTGCCCCCGCAGGCGGGCGGCTACGGCTTCGAGGAGGAGGTCGAGGGCGAAGGGGTAGCCGCTGCGGTCCATGTCGGTGATCAGGAGGGGGGCGGTGGCGGCGATGTTGGGGTGGGTGGCGGGGGTGAGGCGGCCGTAGCGGACGCGCCAGACGGCGAGGTCGGCGGCGCGGGCCGGGGGTGGGAGGGCGAGGGCGGCGGCGTCCTGGGCGGCGAAGGCGAGGGCCTGGTCGATGAAGGCGTGGTAGATCGGGACGGCCTCGTGGTCGGGGAACCCGGCTGAGCGGAGCACGCCGAGGATGGTCTCGACGGCCCGGGTCTCGTGGTCGCGCCCGGTGGTGCGGTGGGCGGCGAGCTGGGCGGCCTGGGGGTGGGCCAGGTAGGCGGCGTGGACGCGCATGCCGATCGCGTGGAGGTCGGTGCGCCAGTCGCCGGTGAGGGTGAGGCCGTGCTGGGCGCGGCCGATGAGTTCGTCGGCGACGGCCAGCAGCAGGTCGTCGGTGTTGTGGAAGTACCGGTAGACCGCGCTCGGGTCGGCGCCGAGTGCGGCGCCGAGGCGGCGGACGGTGAGGGCGGCCGCGCCGTGCTGGCCGATCAGCCGCAGGGCGGTGGCCACGATGACCTGCTCGGACAGCACCGTGCCCTGCTTGGTCGGTTTCCGGCGCCGCCGTTGCGGTTCGGGGACCACGCGTTCCGTCATGGCGGGGAGCCTAGGGCATCGCGCCTTATGACAACAGCATTGACGTGTGACCGGGGCGAGGCTTTCATGGCCGCCACGGCCAGGACAGCTACCGGCCGCCACCCCTTCCCCCCCACGATCAAGGCGGTGATCCGTTGGCAACGACGGTCAAGGACTCCGGCGACACCCCGAGAGCCGGCGCGCCCACCCCCGAGGGCCCGCTGCCCAAGTCCGTCGGCGTGGTCGGCGGCATCGTGCTCGCCGCCTCCAGCACCGCGGCGACCAGCAGCATCGGCATCGGGCTCGGCCTGATGGCGGGCGTCGTCGGCCTGCACCTGCCGGCGATCATGCTGCTGGCCTTCCTCCCGGTGCTCGGCATCGCCGGCGCTTACGGGCGGCTCAACCGCGTCGACCCGGACTCCGGCAGCAGCTACACCTGGGTCGGCCGGGTGCTCAACCCCTGGCTCGGTTTCCTCACGGGCTGGGTGAACACCGTCGGTACCGTGGTGTTCATGGCCTATACCACGACGGTGACCGGGTCGGCACTGATCCAGCTGCTCGGCCAGGCGCGGGTCCGCTCGGTGGCCGGCCTGCGGCTGGACGCGGACTCCACCCTCCAGGCCACCCTGCTGGGCATGGTCGTCCTGGTGGCCGCCGCGCTGGTCGCGGTGCGCGGCCTGGAACTCGCCGCCCGGCTGCAGAAGTACCTGCTGGTCTTCGAGTACGTCGTGCTGCTGGCCTTCTGCGGCTACGGCCTGTTCGCCGGCGACCAGCCGTTCTCGCTCGACTGGTACAACCCCTTCGCGATCCCGTCGGTGGACGCCCTCGCACAGGGCATGGTGCTGGCGGTGTTCTGCTACTGGGGCTTCGAGTCGGTGTTCAGCATCGGCGAGGAGGTCCGCGAACCGGGCGACGCCTCGCGCGGCGGCTTCATCGCGCTGGTGGTGATGCTGCTGCTCTTCCTGCTCGCCGGGACGGCCTTCCAACGGGTGCTGCCGATGGAGGAGTTGGCGGACAACGGCGCGCACGGGCTGACGTACCTCGGCGAGAAGCTGGCCCGCCAGCCGCTGGCCGCGCTGCCGCTGATCGCGCTCACCTTCTCCGCCGTGGCCTCGCTGCAGGCCTCCGTCATCCCCACCGCCCGGGGCATGTACGCGATGGGCCGGGACGGCACGCTCGGCCCGGTCTGGACCCGGATCCACCCCCGCTACGGCACCCCCGCCGCCGGCACCCTGCTGATCTCGGGCGCCGCCATCCTGCTCGCGGTGCTCTCGCTGGTCATCCCGACCGTGAACGACCTGATCTCGGCGACGGTCAACGCGATCGGCATCGTGGTGGCGCTCTACTACGCGCTGACCGCGGTGGCGGCGGCGGTCCGGTTCCGGCACCTGCTGCGCACCTCACCGCTGGAGGGCCTGCGCGCGGTCGTCGCCCCACTGCTCGGCGCGGCGGTGCTGCTGGCGGTGGGCGGCTATCTCTGCTGGATGCTGTACGACTCCGCGGACCACTTCGAACTCTCGGCCGACAACGGCTGGTTCGGCCTGTCCGTGCCGGTGCTGATGATCGGCTCCGGGCTGGTGGCCGCCGCGTGGTCCCGTTTCCACCGCAAGTCCGCCTACTTCGACCGGCAGGCACCGGCCGACCCGGCCCCCGCCGATCCGACGGCCGCCCCCGCAGCCTGACCCCCACCGTCTCCCCGACCCCGGCCGCGCCCCGGCCGCCGAACTCCCAGGAGCACCACCGATGTCCAAGGCCGACCTGGTCTTCACCAACGGTCCCGTCCACACCGGCGACCCGGCCCGCACCCGCGCCACCTCGCTCGCCGTCACCGGCGAGCGGATCACCGCCGTCGGCCACGACGAGGTCCGCCAGCTGATCGGCCCCGGCACCGAAGTCGTCGACCTCGAAGGCCGGTTGCTGATCCCCGGCTTCCAGGACTCGCACATCCACGCCGTCTTCGGCGGCACCGAACTGGCCGAGTGCGACCTCACCGGGACGGTCGGCGCCGACGAGTACCTGCGCCGCGTCGCCGCGTTCGCCGCCGCCCACCCCGACCGGACGTGGATCACCGGCGGCGGCTGGTCGATGGAGAGCTTCGCGGGCGGACTTCCCACCCGGCACCTGCTCGACTCCGTCGTGCCCGACCGCCCGGTCTACCTGGTCAACCGCGACCACCACGGCGCCTGGGCCAACACCCGGGCGCTGGAACTCGCCGGGCTCACCCGGGACACCCCCGACCCGGCCGACGGCCGGATCGAGCGCGAGCCGGACGGCACCCCGAGCGGGATGCTCCAGGAGGGCGCCACCGGCCTGGTCGCCCGGCTCGTCCCGCCGACCGACGCGGCGGGACGGCTGGCCGGACTGCACCGGGCGCAGGAACTCCTGCACTCGCTCGGCATCACCGGCTGGCAGGACGCCCTGCTCGGCATCTTCAACGGCCAGCCGGACCCGTCCGACGCCTACGCCGCCGCCGCCAAGGCCGGCACGCTGACCGCGCGGGTCACCGGCGCGCTCTGGTGGGACCGCAACCGGGGCGCCGACCAGATCCCCGAACTGGTCGCCCGTCGTGCGCAGTTGACCGGAGGCCGGTTCCGGGCCGGCTCGGTGAAGATCATGCAGGACGGCATCGCCGAGAACTTCACGGCCGCGCTCTCCACCCCCTACCTGGACGGCTGCGGCTGCGCCACCGCCAACTCCGGCCTCAGCTTCGTCGACCCCGCCGCCCTGTGCGGCTACGTCACCGCCCTGGACGCGCTCGACTTCCAGGTGCACTTCCACGCCCTCGGCGACCGCGCGGTCCGCGAGGCGCTCGACGCCATCGAGGTCGCCCGCGCCGCCAACGGCCGGCGCGGCACCCGGCACCACCTCGCCCACCTCCAGGTGGTCCACCCGAGCGACCTCCCGCGCTTCGCCGCTCTCGGCGCGATCGCGAACATCCAGCCGCTCTGGGCCGCCCACGAGCCCCAGATGGACGAGCTCACCATCCCGTTCCTCGGCCCCGAACGGGCCGCCTGGCAGTACCCGTTCGGCGGACTGCTGAGGGCCGGTGCCACCCTCGCCGCCGGCAGCGACTGGCCGGTCAGCAGCCCGGACCCGATCGCCGGCATCCACGTCGCCGTCAACCGGATGGAACCCGACGCGACCGACGGCCGGGTCTTCCTCCCCGAGCAGCGGCTGGACCTCGCCACCGCCCTCGCCGCCTACACGGCCGGATCCGCCCATGTGAACGGCCACGACGACGCGGGCAGCCTGCGGACCGGCCACCTCGCGGACCTGGTGGTGCTCGACCGCGACTTCTTCGCCACCCCGCCCGAGGAGATCGCCGCCACCCGGGTCGAGCGGACGTACGTGGGCGGCCAGTTGGTCTACGCGAAGGGCTGATGAGACGCGCGAATCGGTGCCGCACAGGAAGTCGGCCGGTCCGACTTCCTGTGCGGCACCGATTTCAGGGGCGGGCAGCGGTCGGGGCACTCGGGGCCGGGCGCGGCTGGGCCGGGTGATGGTGCCGCGCGGTGAGGGGGAGCGCCCAGGCGAGGAGGGCGAGCAGCAGGGCGAGGGGGAGCACGGTCAGGACCGTGGCCTGGGCGGTGCCGGGGCGTTCAGGCGGCATGGGGGAGGTCGAGTTCGGCCCAGACGGTCTTGGCGTTGGGGTGGCGGGGGATGCTGCCCCAGCGGTCGGCGAGCGCGCCGACGAGGGTGAGGCCGCGCCCGGACTGCGCGTGGGCGGCGCAGGAGGCGGGGACGGTGGGGTGACGGTCCCCCCGGCAGTCGGACACCTCGATACGGAGGGTGGCGCCGCCCGGGGACCTGTCGACGAGGCGGAGCGCGAGCTCGAACCCGCGGCCCGGCACACGTCCGTGGGTGCTGGCGTTGGCCGCCAGCTCGGCGATCACCAGCAGCGCGGAGTGGAAGGTCTCGGCGGCGATCGAGTTGAGCCCCCAGGCCGTGAGTTGTTGTCTCGCGATCCGGCGCCCGATCGAGGCCCCCTTGGGGGAGGCGGTGAGCTGCGCGGTGTGGGCGCGAGGGGTCGCTGTGTCGAGGGGAATTTCGGACTTCATGTGACAAAGCCTGGTCCCTCGGAAGTACCCTGACCATGGATCGGGCGAGTACGGAGAGTGCTTGTCCGGGCGCGGAGTGTCGGCTTGTCGGTTGGCTGAGGATTAACCGATCGAAACGACGGGGTGGTTGCTGTGGGCGGCGATGAGCGCGTGGTGTTCGAGGACGGCGAACTGCCGGAGGGTTCCGAGGGGGTCGCGGAGTTCTTCAGCGCGGTGGGGAAGTTGGTGAAGCTGTTCCGTGAGCGGGCTGGCCTTACCCAGCGCGAGATGGCCGAAAGGATCGGCTACGGCGAGGACATGGTGGGCGCGGTTGAACGGGGGCGGCGGACTCCCAGGGTCGAGTACCTGACTGCCGCTGACGAACTCCTCGGTGCTGGAGGAGCGCTGAAGGCGGTCGCGGCAGACGTCATGAAGGCCAAGATCAGGGTGAGCACGCGGCACCCTGCGTGGTCCAAGGCCTTCACCACGGAGGAAGCGCAAGCCGTGGAAATCCATGACTACAGCACGCTCGATATCCCGGGCCTGCTGCAGACGGAGATGCACGCCCGGGCGCTCTACGAGATGCGGAAGCCGGTGCTTCCCGACGAGATGGTCGAGAAGTGGGTGGCAGCACGGATGGCGCGACAGGAGATCCTTACCCGCGCGCCGCTGCCGATGATGAGTTGGGTGATCGACGAGAGCGTGCTTCGTCGTCCCATGGGCGGGAGGGACGTGCATGAGGAGCAGCTTCGGCACCTGCTCAAGGTCGGCCAGATGCGCGGGCTTGAGCTTCAAGTGATGCCGCTGGAGCGAACCGAGCATGCCGGTATGGGTGGCTCGTTCATTCTGTTGACACCGAAGGGGAGGGCTCAGATTGCCTTCGTGGAGGTGCAGCACGTCAACAGGCTGATCACGGATCCGGAGGAAGTCCGTATCATGGCCGCACGGTACAGCAGCATCAGGGCTCAGGCGCTCAACATGGGGGAGTCCCTGGCTTTGATCGAGAAGATGCTGGGAGAACGGTGAGCATGGCCAAGCTGACGTGGTTCAAGAGCACCTACAGCGGAAATGAAGGCACCGCCTGCGTCGAGGTTGCTGAGACGCCCGAGGTCATCCATGTCCGTGACTCGAAGGACAAGAGCGGCCCGCAGCTGGAGTTCGACCCGGCTGCATGGCAGGCGTTCGTGGTGTTTGCCGCGGCTGCCGAGATCTGATCCCCTCTTGGACGGCCCGCCACTGGTGAGTGGCGGGCCGTTCTGTCGCCCTTGAGTCCACCCATCAGTTTCTATCTCCCGTCACAACCCTTCAGGAATGCGCCAATCGGCGGACGGCCGTCTTCTGTACGGGTGGCCTCCCCCTCTTGTACGGGTGCCGCTGGTAGCAACGGAGCCGACAGCCAGGGGGGAACGCAGAGACGAGGTAGCGCAGCCATGTCCCACCACCTCAGCGGTCCCGACCTGCGGTCGCCCCGGGGCGATGCCCGGCTGGACCTCACCGACCTGTTCGCGTTCCCGGCGGCCGACGCCTCGGGGCGGACGGTGCTCATCATGAACGTGAACCCGTACGCGCCGACCCGGGCCAACGCCTTCCACCCGGACGCGGTCTACCGGATCAACATCGACAACGACGGGGACGACCAGGCGGACGTCGCCTACTCCTTCACCTTCTCCGACCCCGAGGCCGGCGCCCAGACCGTGACCGTCCACCGGGCCACCGGTGACGCCGCGCGCCAGCACGAGGCCAACGGCGACGTCCTCTTCGCCGGCGTCCCGGTCGCCTTCGGCGACGCCCCCGACGTGGTCGAGGCGAACGGCTACAAGCTCTCCGTCGGCCTGCGCAGCGACCCCTTCTTCGCCGACCTCGAAGGGATCGTCAACAACTTCACCTGGACCGGCAAGGACGCGATGGCCGAGGCGAACGTCTTCGGCATCGCCCTCGAAGCGCCGGACGCCGAGCTGGGGCCGGAGGCGACGATCGGCGTCTGGGCGCGGGTCAGCCTCCACGAGGACGGCCGGCTGGTCTCCGTCGACCGGGGCGCGCACCCCTCCCTGACCGCCTACTTCAACGCCGAGGGCGTGAAGGACGCGTACAACGCGGGCGAACCGGCCGACGACTGGGCGAAGTACCGCGAGCCCTGGACGGCCGTCCTCCAGCACACCGGCGACTACACCACGGACGCGGCCACCGAGACGCTGAAGCTCGTCCTCCCCGACATCCTGCGCTACGACCGCTCGCGCCCGGCGATCTACCCCAACGGGCGGACCCTGGTCGACGACGTGACCTCGGCCCGGCTGTCCATGGTCTCCGGCGGCAAGATCACCGGCGACCACATCCCCCCGCACGTCGACCTGCTCCCCGTCTTCCCCCACCTGGGCCACCCGCACCCGGCCGTCTGACGCCCGCGCCGCCCGCGCCGCCCGCCCGCCCGTCCGACCGCTCGCCCGCACGCGTGTCCGACGGTCTGCCGGGCAGACGCCCCGGCAGACCGGGCGCGCACGGCGCCCGCTGCCGAGAGGGGGCCGTCGTGGCCGCAGGAGCGCACGGAAGACCGGCCGGCCGGGGAGCGGCCGCCGACGACACGGCGGACGGCGCGCTGCGCTGGGCCGGGCGCGCCGGGTTCACGGCCCGGGGCGTCGTCTACGTCCTGGTCGGCTACCTCGCCCTGCGGATCGCCTTCGGCAAGGGCTCGGACGAGGCCGACCGCCAGGGCGCGCTGCGCACGGTGGCCGACCAGCCGCTGGGCCGGGCGGTGCTCTGGCTGCTGGTGGCCGGCTTCGCGGGCATGGCGCTGTGGCGGGCCGCCTCGGCCGCTTTCGGCCGTGGCAAGGACGGCAAGCCGGGCAAGCGCGCCCTCAACGCCGGCCGCGCGCTCTTCTACGCTACGGTCTGCTGGGGAACGGCCGCCTTCGCGCTGGGCAGCGGTGGACGGTCGAGCAGCGACGACACCTCCAAGGACTGGACGGCCTCCGCCCTCGACCTGCCGGCCGGGCGGTACCTGGTCGGCGCGGCGGGCCTGGTGCTGGCCGGGGTCGGGGTCGGCACCGCCGTCCGGGCCCTGCGGCGCCGCTTCCTCGAACGGTTGGACACGGCGGCGATGGAGCCGCGCGTCCGGACGGCCGTCACCGCCTGCGGGGTCGCCGGCAACACCGCGCGGGGCCTCGTCTTCGCTGCGGCCGGCGCCTTCGCCGTCACCGCCGCGGTCCGCTTCGACCCGCAGCGGGCCAAGGGCCTCGACGACACCCTCCGCAGCCTCGCCACCACCCCGGTCGGCCCCTGGCTGCTGGTGCTCACCGCCGTCGGTCTGCTGCTCTTCGGCGCCTTCTCCTTCGCCTCCGCGCGCTGGCGCCGCCTCTCCTGAGGGCGCTCCCCGCCGCCGCCCCACCATGTGACCGGCCGTGAGCCGCCGTGGTCCGGTAGAACGGACCACGGCGGCTCACGGCTGTGGTGATCGGGGGACGGGATGGCGGGACCGGCGGTCGGACTGTGGCTCTTCGAGCCGTGCGAGGCCGAGGACGTCGTGGCCGGTGTGCGGCCCTGGCTGGAGGGCTTCTGCGAACCGGTCGAGGCCGGGGCGGGCGGCGGACTGGACTTCTGGGTGCGGGACGGTTCGGCGCTCGGGGTGCCGGCCTTCGACCCGGCCAGCGTGGGTGTGTTCTTCCTGACGGAGGACGAGGAGGTACCGGCCGAGGACGAGGACTACGCGCTCTTCCCCCGGCCACCGGTGCGGGGACTCGTGCTCGGGGCCGGCTGCTCGGGGCCGGTGATCCAGCTGGTGCTGGGGCGGCTCGCGCTCGTTCTCGCCGAATGCCTGGGCGCTCTGGTCGACTTCGACGGTCTGCTCGGCGTCGGCGCGACCCCGGGGGAGGGGGAGCGGGCAGCGGGTCAGGACGCGCTCCTGGCGAGGGCAAGAGCGCTGAAAGCCGCCCTGCCGGGGCGGCTGGAGGAGGTCTGGTACGACATGTGGGGTGGCGGCCGGTGGGTCCGGCACGTGGGTGACGCGGAGTTCCTGGCGGCCTGGCTGGCACACCCGGATTACCACCTGGTGACGTGACCGCGCCCGGTCCCGCGGCGGTGTGCCGCGGGACCGGGCGCGCGGTGCGGTGTCAGGCGCCGTCGTAGTAGCGGCGTTCCTCCACCACCGGGTCGACCCCGCCGACGACCGGTCGGCGGCGGCGCAGGGCGCGGGCGTAGACGACCAGGCCGAGCAGGCCGGCCACCATCAGGACGATGCCGACGACATCGACGTTGACGCCCGAGAGGTGCCAGTCGACGGCGAAGGTGAGGATGGCGCCCAAGGCGAAGACGATGATGCAACCGCCGATACCCATGGCGGTCTCCTTCCCGTTCTCGGAAGGGCCGGCCGGGGCCGGCGGGGCGGGTGTGGGGTCAGGCGAGAAGTCGGTCGAGGACGGCGCGGTAGTCGCGCATCGCCAGTCGTAGCTGCTCGGTGCGGGCGCCGGGCTCCTCGCCGGGGGTCCGGCAGCCTTCGCGCAGGTCCTCCAGGCGTCGGCGGGCGGCCTCGGCGACCAGGTCGGCGGTTCGGCTGACCAGGCTGTCGGCGGCGGCCGCCGAACCGGCGGGGTCGTCCACGAAGGCGATCTGGGCGCGTTCCCACTCGGCCCGTGCCTCCTGGACGGCGGTGGTGTCCAGCCAGGGGCCCAGGCCGGCGGCCGGTCGGTCGGGGGCGGCGGGAGCGGTCGGAGCGACGGTCTCGCCGGTGGGCGCGGTCGGGGCGGCCGCGCCCGGCGCCGGCGGTGCGGTCGGGGCGGCGGGGACGGCGTCCGGGGCGGGCGCCGCGTCCGGCTCGGCGGGTCGGACCGCCGGGAACTTCTGGAGCGAGGCGACGTCCGGCCGGTCCTCGGACCGCTCGGCCGTGCCGGCGGTGGCCGGTGCGGGGCCGTGCCCGGCGGCGTGCCGGGGGTGGCCGGACCGGCCACCGGCGTGGGTGCCGGCGTGGCGCGGGTCGGCGGCGTGGTGGACCCGGCCGTGACCGGGCCGGTCGTCGTTGCCCTGGCCGTTCTCGCTGCGGTGCTGCTCGATGCGGGTCATCGTCTCCTCCTCGGACTGACGTCGTACGGATGCGTCCGGACCGGCCCGGATACGTACGGCGGCCGTACGGGCCGGTGGCGTACGGGCCGGTGGCGTACAGGTCGGCGCTGTACAAGTGCTGTGCGGATACGGATGCGGGTGTGCTGTGCGGGTGGGGTACGGACGGGGCGGGTCAGTGGCGGGCGAGCGCGCCGGTGCGCTCCTCGTGGAGCAGTTCCACGATCAGGTCGCGGACGGCGATCACGGAGCAGCGCAGTTCCTCGCTGTCCGCGCCCGGGTTGTCCAGGGCCCGGCGGGCGTCGCGGTAGGCGGGCAGCCGCGCCGCGTGGTCGACGGAGAGGACCTCCGGACGGCCCTCGCCCGGGTAGCCCATGTCGGTCAGCAGGGAGTCCAGCAGCCGCGCCGTACGGACGGCGGACTGGCGCGGGTCCTCGACGAACAGGGCTTGCAGGCCGCGCAGTTCGGCCAGGTACCGGTCGCGGTCGGCGGCCTCGACCGGGACGGTCTTCACCCGGCGGCGCAGCGCCAGCCGGTCGGTGAGGTCGTGCTCGGCCGCCCGGACGTCACCCTCGTGGACCAGGACGGTGCGGTCGTACTCCGGCCCGAACCGTGCGCGCAGTCGGTGCGAGCGCAGCCGGGGGGCCAGGACGGCGAAGAGTGCGGCCGCCGCGATGACCGCGACAATGACGATCTGAAGAGGATCCATTTCCGCTCCTTTCGGCGGCGGGCCGCCGGTGCGGCCGCCGGGCCCTCGCTTTGCCCGTCCGGCGCCCCGCAAACCCCCCTGGGTGGTGCGCGGCTGTCCCGCCGTCGCCCGAGCGACCGTCAGATGCCGTCCAAGTGCGGTGCCGATACGGTTCCCGGGTACACGACCGACCGTGCTCCCGGCGGTAACCAGAAAGGCCACGAACGCATGCGCTTCCTCGTGGAGGAGACCTCTGACGGCGTCTCGGAACGCCGCTTCACCCACGGCGACGTCCCCGGTGTGCTGTGGACGCCCACCGGTACCGGCGGTGGCCGCCCGCTGGTGCTGCTGGGCCACGGCGGGGGCGGGCACAGCCGGACGCCGGTCCTGGCCGCCCGCGCCCGCCGCCTGGTGACGGAGTACGGCTTCGCGGTAGTGGCCGTGGACACGCCCGGCCACGGGGACCGGCCGCGCTCCGCGCGGGACGCCTGGTTCGAGGCGGAGATCGGCGCGCTGCTGGCGGCGGGCGAGCCGCTGAGCCGGGGGATCGCCGAGCACACGGCGGCGCTCGCGGAGCGGGCGGTGCCCGAGTGGCGGGCGGTGCTGGACGCGCTGGGCGGGCTCGACGAGGTCGGCGCGGAGCACCCGGTGGGCTACTGGGGCCTGTCGCTGGCCAGCGTGGTCGGCCTCCCGCTGGTGGCGGCGGAACCGCGGATCACCGCCGCCGTCCTGGGCCTGGCCGGCCACGAGTCGCTGACCGGGGCGGCGGCCCGGGTCACCGTCCCGGTCCGGTTCGTGCTGCAGTGGGACGACGAACTGGTCGCGCGCACAGCGGGGTTCGCGCTGTTCGAAGCCCTGGGCTCGGCGGAGAAGACCCTGCACGCCAACCCCGGCGGCCACGCGGGTGTGCCCGCGGCGGAGCTGGAGAGCGCGGCGCGGTTCCTCGAGCGGCACCTGCGCGCACCCGTGGCGCCGGGCCTCCCGGCCGGCTCCGTATTCTGAAGCGCCGCCGGGCAGGCCGGAGCCGTACGAGAGGGATGACGATGGAACAGCAGCAGTCCGAGCGCGGGCTCGTCGTGGTGAGCGAGAGCGGCGTCGGTCGCTACGGCCAGCAGGTCCGGGCCGGCCGCCACGAGCTGGCGGCCGACGAGCCGGGGCCGGTGGGCGCCGACAGCGGGCCGAACCCCTACGACCTGCTGCTGGCCGCGCTCGGCAGCTGCACCTCGATGACGGTGCGGATGTACGCGGAGCGCAAGGGCTGGCCGCTGGAGAAGGTCACCGTCGCGCTGCGGCACGAGCGGGTGCACGCCGAGGACTGCGCGGAGTGCGAGAGCGGGCACGGGCTGGTCGACCGGATCACCCGGGAGATCCGGCTGGACGGCGCCCTCGACGCCGAGCAGCGCCGGCGGCTGCTGGACATCGCGGAGAAGTGCCCGGTGCACCGGACGCTGACTGCCGGCGTCGTGGTCAGCACCACGGAGGTGCCGCCGGAGGCCGCCGCCCGGGGCTGAGGGCCGTCACGACTGCCGCTGGCCGGCCAGGTCGACCTCGCCCCGGACCAGGGCGCCGGCCTGGTCCGGGGTCAGCGGGCGGGCGAAGAGGTAGCCCTGGCCGAGCGGGCAGCCCATGGCGGCGAGCAGGTCGCGTTGCTCGGTGTTCTCGATGCCCTCGGCGATGACCTGGACGCCCAGCGTGTCGGCGATCCGGGTGATGCCCTCGACCAGCGCGTACTGCTGCTGCGACATCCCGAGCCCGTCGATGAAGGACTTGTCGATCTTCAGGATCGAGATCGGGAACTCCCGCAGGTAGGAGAGCGAGGAGTAGCCGGTGCCGAAGTCGTCGATCGCGATGCCGACGCCCAGCTCCTCGCTCAGCGTGCGCATGTCGGTGTGCACCCGCTCGTCGCGCCGCATCAGCACCGACTCGGTCAGCTCCAGCACCAGCGCCTCGGGGGCGATCCCGGAGGCCCGTACCGCGGCGCGCACGACGTCGACGAAGCCGGCGTCCCGGAACTGCCGGGCGGACACGTTCACGTTGACCCGCAGGGGTGGCCGGCCGGTGGCGCGGCGGCGGTCGGCGGTCAGCCGCTGCCAGCCGGCGGCCTCGTGCGCGGCGCGCTCCAGGACCCAGGCGCCGAGCGGCACGATCTGGCCGCTCTCCTCGGCGAGCGCGATGAACTCGTCGGGCAGGACCATCCCGCGCCGGTCGTGCGGCCAGCGGACCAGTGCCTCGAAGGCGACCAGCTCGCCCGTCGCCAGGTCGACGATCGGCTGGTAGTAGAGCTTGAACGCGGACTCGGCGATCGCGACGTCCAGGTTCTCGTTCAGCTCGTGCCGCTCCACCAGCCCGGCCTGGAGGGCGGGCTGGTAGTGGCACCACTGGCGCTTGCCGGCCGACTTCGCCGAGTACAGCGCCAGGTCGGCGTGGGTGAGCAGCTCCGCCGAGTCCACGCTGTCCTCGGTGGTCGCCACCCCGATGCTCGCCGTCACCCGGACGGCGCCCGCGCTCAGCTTGAACGGTTCGACGAAGGCGGCCAGCACGCTGTCCGCGATCGCGCCGACGTCCGCGGGGCGCACCGCGTCCTCGACCAGCACCGCGAACTCGTCGCCGCCGAGCCGGGCCGCCGTGTCGGAGGTGCGCAGCGCGGTGGAGACCCGCAGCGAGACGGCGACCAGCAGCTCGTCGCCGACCGCGTGGCCCTGGGTGTCGTTGACCACCTTGAAGTCGTCCAGGTCGATGAAGAGCACGCCGGTGACCGCCCCGCTGCGCTCGCCCCGGGAGAGCGCGTGGCCGACCCGGTCCTGGAAGAGCACCCGGTTGGCCAGGCCGGTGAGGGAGTCGTGGAAGGCCCGGTGGGTGAGCTCGCGCTCCATCTGCCGCTGCTCGGTGACGTCGCGCAGGGTGAGCACCAGGCCGCCGACGGTCGGATCCCCGCGCAGGTCGTTGCAGCGCACCTCGGCCTCGATCGGGGTGCGGTCCTGGCGCAGCAGGCGCCAGTGCTCGCGCTGCTGCTCGCGGCTGTCGCCGGTGCGGACCCCGCCGTCCGGGCCGCGCATCCGGGCCAGCGCGCTGCCGACGGTGCGGCTGTCCTCGGGCGGGACGAGGTCAGTGATCAGGACGCCGTCCAGGTCGGCGTAGCCGAGGACGCGTTCGGCGGAGGACGAGGCGTAGCGGACGCCGTCGTCGGCGTTGAGGATCAGGATGACGTCGCTGGCGCTCTGCACCAGGGTGCGGAAGTAGGCCTCGCTGTTGCGGCGGTTGATCTCCTGGCTCAGCATGACGCGCTCGACGGCCAGCGCGGCCTGGGCGGCCAGGATCTCCAGCGAGCTCCAGAGGCTGGTCAGCTCCTGCTCGGTGCCGGTCACGATGAGGGCGCCGATCAGCGGGTCGCCGGAGGGGCGCTCGGCCAGGGTGAGCGGGCTGAGCAGTGCGCAGGGCATGCCGTCGAAGCGGACGGCGAGATCGGTGCCGATGTCCTCGACGGGGAGTAAACGGGTCTCCCGGACGGCCGCCAGGGCGAGCACCTCGTCCGAGTCGGAGCCGTCGTGCAGGTGGTGCTGGGCGGGGCCGCGCTCGGCGTGCCGGATGTGCAGGACACCGGCCTCGCTGACCGCGAGCAGGGCGACGTGCCCGCGCTCGGTGGGCATCAGGGTGGAGGCGGCCCCCTGGACGGCGTCGGCCACCTCCTCGACGGTGACGGCGGCGGTGAGCGAGGCGCCGGCCTCGCGCAGCACGCGCTCCCGGGCGATGGCCTCGCGCCGGGCGCTCACCACGAGCGCGAGGCGCGCCAGTACGAGCAGGAAGAGCAGCGCGGAGAAGGCGCCGATCACCCCGGCGTTGTTGGTGTCGCCGGTGATCGACTCGACGATCAGGATGGTCGGCGCGACCAGCGAGGCGGCGGCGAGCAGGGCGAGCCGGCCCCGCCCGAGATCGACCTGCTGGGTGGGGACCGGTTTGGTGAGCTCGACCATCGAGGGATGCAGGGCGGCCGCGCCCCAGGCGGTGTAGAAGGCCGCCCAGCCGAGGTCGACCGGCGTCCCGATGTGCCAGTTGCCGTGCAGCACGATGAGCCCGTACAGGATGTCGGAGATCAGCAGGCCGACCGTGCCGACGGTGAGCAGCTGGAGCGCGCGGCTGCCGCCGCCGCGTGGCACCAGCAGGCGCAGCAGCAGCGCGAGGACCACCACGTCGCCCAGCGGGTAGGCGATCGAGACGGCCTTCTGGAACCAGCTGAGGTCGGGGTTACGGGCGTACGGGAGGATCAGGTAGATCCAGGCGAGCAGGGCCAGGCCCATGGTCAGGATGAGGGCGTCCAGCAGGCTGGCGCGGTCCTGGTGGGCCGTGCGCCAGCGGATGAAGCCCAGCACGCCGGCCGCGTAGAGCAGGTACTCGGCGAGGTAGAAGCCGTCGGCGACGGAGGGGAAGGGGCTGCCCAGGTGCAGGAACTGCATCTGGATGACCTGGACGACCTCGCCGGCGGTGAAACTGAGGTTGGCGAGGGCGAGCAGGTACCAGAACAGCCGGTGCGCCGGGCGGTTGAGGTGGACACCCACCACGATGGCCGCTACGCCGCCGAGGCCGATGCCGGTCCACCAGATGATCCGCTGGGTCGGGTTGCTGTAGTAGATGCAGGTGAACAGCACCATCCACGACAGGTAACAGACCATCAGGCGTTGTCGCCGACGTGTCAAGGACGCTACCTCCTCCGCGACATCACGGCGCCGGTCCGGCGGTGACTTCGGGCGAGGACGGGATCTGCCGGGGCAGGTCCGGGGGTTGTGCTCGGGGTTGTGCTCGGGGTTGTGCTCGACTTCCTCGAAAGGTGTACTCGGGTACGACCGTAGGCCCTGTCGGGGGAGTCCGCTCGGGGGTGCGCGCGGTTTCCGGGCAGCGGCCCCGTCCGTCCGGTGGCTTTCGGCCGGACGTTCGGAACGGTCCTTCGGTGCGTATAGTCGGAAATGTCGCACCTCCCAGCATTCTGCCGCCACACCACGAGGTCAAGCCGGTGGACGACGCAGTCGACAGCGCACAGGGCGCGCGCCCGGATGTGAATTCCGGGCGCCACGCCGTGCTGCGGAACGAAGACGGCCAGTATGCGATCTGGCCCGGTGACTTCACCGTGCCGGGTGGCTGGCACACGGTGTTCGGGCCGGCCGGCCTCGCGGACTGCCGGGCCCACGTCGAGCGCGTATGGCGCTGGGCCGGGCTCGGGCTCCCCGGGCCCGGCGGCGCCGGCCGGGGCCCGGCCCGGGCCGGGTTCTCGGACACCGTGCACGGGCTGTTCCGGGCCCGGGCCGCCCACGACCCGGACGCGGTCGCCCTGCTCACCGAGGACGGCGAGCTGAGCTACCGCGAGCTCGACCTGCGCAGTGACCGGCTGGCCGCCGTCCTGCGGGCCCGGGGCGTCGGGCCGGAGCGGGTGGTGCCGGTCTGCCTGGAGCGCGGGGCGGCCCTGATCACGGCCTGGCTCGGCGTGCTCAAGGCCGGTGGGGCCTTCCTGCCGCTGGACCCGGCGCACCCGCAGCGGCGGCTCGCGCAGCTCGTGGTGGACTGCCGGGCGGTGGTGGTCGTCGGGGAGCACGGGCGGCACTTCGCCGGGGTCCCGGTGGTCGGTGCCGACGCGGCGGGACCGGACGGCGATCCCGGCCGGGGCACCGCGGAGACGCCCCCGGGCACCGCCGCGGATCCGGCGGAGGACCCGGTCGAGGACGGCGTCCCGGCGCCGGACCCGGCCGTGCCGGACGACCTGGCGTACCTGATCTACACCTCCGGCACCACCGGCACCCCCAAGGGCGTACCCGTCACCCACCGCTCGCTGGTCTTCACGCTCGACCGGGTGATCCGCGCCTACGAGCTCACCGCGCGTGACCGGGTGCTGCAGCTCGCCGCGCTGGGCTTCGACACCTCGCTGGAGCAGGTCTTCGCCGCGCTGCTCAGCGGCGCGACCCTCATCCTCGGCGGCGCCCGGACCTGGGCGCCCACCGAGCTGGTGCACCGGATGCGCGAGCTCAGGCTGACCGTCGCCGACCTCACCCCCGCCTACTGGCACCACGTACTCGCGCTGCTCCCCGAGGGCGGCCCGGCCCCCGAGGGCCTGCGGCTCGTCGTGGTCGGCGGGGACACCGTGCACGCCGACGACAGCCGCGACTGCCTGGCCCGGCTGCCCGGCGTCCGGCTGGTCAACGCCTACGGGGTGACCGAGGCGGCCGTCACCTCCACGCTCTGCGAGGTCACCCCGGCGGTGCTGGGGCCGGCCGGCGGGGGCGGGCTCGGCGCGGCCCCCGTCCCGATCGGCAGGCCACTGCCCGGGGTGCGGCTGCACCTGCTGGACGCCCGGCTGAGCCCGGTGCGGCCCGGTGAGAAGGGCGAGATCTACCTGGGCGGCCCCGGCCTGGCCCGCGGCTACTGGCGGGCCCCCGGGCTCACGGCGGAGGCCTTCCTGCCCGACCCCTACGCGCCAGTCCCCGGCGAGCGGATGTACCGCACCGGCGACGCCGGCCGCTGGCGGCCCGACGGTCAGCTGGAGATCCTCGGCCGCTTCGACGACCAGGTGAAGGTCCGCGGCTACCGGGTGGACCCGGCCGAGGTGGAGTCGGTGCTCGCCGCCCACCCGGACGTGCGGCAGGCCCGGGTCGCCGCCGACGGCGCCGCGGACGGCACGCACGTGCTGACCGCCTACTACACGCTCGCCGACCGGGACGGCTCCGGCGCCCGGGCCCGGCGGTCCCAGATCCGCGACTACCTCGCCGAGCGGCTGCCGGACTTCATGGTCCCGGCCGACTTCGTCCTCCTCGACAGCATGCCGCTCACCGCCGCCGGCAAGATCGACCGGCGCCGGCTGCCGCGCACCGCGCCGCAGCTCCAGCGACGCGCGGGGCGCGACGGCGAGGGCACCGTGGAGGCCCGCGGCGCCGACACCCGGTCCGACCCGCCCGACGGTGCCCGCCGCGACGCAGGCCCGCTCGCCGACAGCTCCGGGAGCGCGATCGAACCCGCCGTCGCGCACCTCTGGTCCGAGCTGCTCGGCGTCGAGGAGGTCGGGCCCGCCGACGACTTCTTCGCCCTCGGCGGCAACTCGCTGCTCGCCATGGAGATGCTGGCCCGGGCCCGGATCATGTTCGGCATCGACGTCACCAGGATCCGCTTCCTCACCCGCTCGCTGCTGCGCGACGCCACCCTGCGGGCCTTCGCGACCGCCACCCAGTCCGCCCGCGCCGGCGGCAACGGCTTCGGCGAGGCGGCCGTCGACTGGACGGCCGAGGCCGAACTCGGCACCCCCGTACGGCAGTCCTGGCGCCCCGCGCCCTCGCGCGCCGAACCGGCCGAGATCCTGCTCACCGGCGCCACCGGCTTCTGCGGCGCCCACCTGCTCGCCGCCCTGCTGGACACCACCGGGGCACGTGTCCACTGCCTGGTCCGCGCCCCCGACGAGGAGCACGCGCTGGAGCGCATCCGGGCCGCCCAGCAGCGGTACCTGCGCAAGGACGTGCTGGACGGCCGGGTGGTCCCGCTGGTCGGGGACCTCGCCGAACCGCTGCTCGGGCTCTCCCAGCACCGCTTCGAGGCGCTCGCCGACAGCCTGGACGCGATCCACCACCTCGGCGGGCAGGTCAACTTCATCTACCCGTACCACCAGTTGCGCGGCCCCAACGTCGGCGGCACCCGGGAGGTCGTCCGGCTGGCCGGGCACTCGCGGGGCATCCCGGTGCACTACCTCTCCACGCTCGCCGTGCTCGCCGGCTTCGGCCCGGCGGGCGTCGGCGAGGTGACCGAACGGACGCCGCTGGCCCACCCGGACCGGCTCGCGGTCGGCTACGTGGAGAGCAAGTGGGTCGCCGAGCAGCTGCTGCACAACGCGGCGGCGGCCGGGCTGCCGGTCACCGTGCTGCGGACCAACGACGTCACCGGCGACCTCACCACCGGGGTGATGAACACCGGCACGGAGATCTGCGCGCTGATCAAGTACATGGCCGACAGCGGAAGTTGCCCGGACGTCCGGCTGCTGCTCGACTTCGTCCCGGCCGACCGGTTCAGCCGCGCCGTCGCGCACATCGCCCGGCACGCCCCCGCGATCGGCGAGGTCTACCACATCACCTCGCCGCGCCCCGCCGTGCTCGCCGACCTCGCCGAACGGCTGCGGGCGCGCGGCCACCCGGTGGAGCAAGTCCCGTACAAGGCCTGGGTCGAGGACCTCGTCCGGTTCGCCGCCGGGCACCCCACCCACCCGATGACCCCGTTCGTGCCGCTCTTCGTGGACCGCAGCCCGGGCACCGAACTGTCCATCAGCGAGATGTACTTCCGGCCGACATTCCCGCTCTTCGACCGGGCCAACACGGACCAGGCGCTGGTGGGCAGCGGGATCGAGCTCCCGGCGGTGGACGACGCCTTACTCGACCGCTACCTGGAGCAGTTGACCGCGGAGGGCTTCCTGATGCCCCCGGCGGGGGTGGTCCGGCGGTGAGCGGGGGCGGCGGCGACGGGGAGTCCGGTGACGCGGCTTTCGGCGACGCCGTGTTCGGGGGCCTGGACGTGCGGGGCGCGCCGGGGGACGGGCCGGTGGCGTTCGGGGCGCGGCTAGGGCCGGACGTGCTGCTGGCGGCCTACCGGCACGGGCTCTTCCCGATGCCCGCCGCCGACGACTACGCGAGCGCCTTCAACGAAGTCCGGTTCGAGGAGGCGGTGGCGGCGGGGGAGGTGGCGCTGCTGCCCGGCGCCGAGGACGACCCCTACGCGCTCGCCTGGTGGTCGCCCGACCCCCGCCCGGTGCTCGCCCCGGACGCGGTGCACGTCGGGAGCCGGCTCGCCCGGCGGCTGCGGAACGGCCGGCGGTGGTGGACCAGCGCCGACCGGGCCTTCCCGCGCGTGCTCGAAGCCTGCGCGCAGGCACGCCAACCCTCCTGGCTCGTACCGGAGCTGCGTGTCGCGCTGGTCGAACTCCAGCGGCGCGGCGCCGCCCACAGCGCCGAGGTCTGGGAGGGCGAGGAGCTGATCGGCGGGGTCTTCGGGGTGGCCGTCGGGCCGGTGCTCAGCCTGGACTCGATGTTCCACCGCCGCTCCGACGCCGGCCGGGTCGCCGTGGCCGACCTCGCCGCGCGGTTCGCCGACGCGGGCGGGCGCCTGCTGGACGCCCAGTGGGACTCGCCCCACGTCCGCGCGCTCGGCGCCGCCGCCGTTCCGCGCGAGCGCTACCTGGCCGAACTGGCCGCACCGGCCGAGGTCGGTCCGCTGGCCACCGCGATGCTCCCGGCGGCCCGGCTGGGCCGGTGACCGCGGTCGCCGGTCCCGCGGTGGGGGCGGCGGAGGCGCCGGGGCGGCCGACGACGCGGCCCCGCCCGGGAGGTTCCCGGCGGGGCCGGTCGGTGACGTCGGCCGGGCGAACGCCCCGGCGTCAGTACGGCTGGACGAGGACGTGCGCGGCGCCCGGGATGCCGACCTTCAGCAGCTCGTCCTCCTCCGGGGTGGTCGGCGTGCCGGTCTCCTGCTTCAGGACCGCCCGCGAGAGCGCCTGCACCCACATCGCGCGCGGCCGGCGGCGCTCCTCCCAGGCGGCGAGCGCGGCCGCGACGTCCCTGGCCGGGTCCTCGACCGCGTCCAGGCTCTGGGCCAGCACCAGCGCGTCCTCGACCGCCATCGCCGCGCCCTGCGCCAGGTGCGGGGTGCTCGCGTGCGCGGCGTCGCCGGCCAGCACCACCCGGCCGACGTGCCACGGCTCCTCGACACTGACCTGGGAGATCCGCGAGTAGACCACCGCGGCCGGGTCGGTGACCAGCGCCAGCGCCTCGGCGACCGGGCCGCCGAAGCCGGTCAGCCGCTCGGCCAGCTGCTCGTGGGCGCGCTCCTCGTCCGGGCGGAAGTCCGCCGGCTCGGCGAACACCGATCCCAGGTACATCAGCTCGTCGGTGATCGGGGTCAGCAGCGCCTTCGCCCGCTGGTTCCCGGCGGACATCACCACGCCCTGCACCTCGGGCGAACGCGGCAGCGTCACCCGCCAGTTGGCGAATCCGGTGTACTCGGGCAGGTACTTCTCGCCGTACAGCCGGCGGCGCAGCGGCGAACCGATCCCGTCGAAGCCGACCACCAGGTCGTAGCGGCCGTGGTGGCCGTCGGTCAGGGTGACGTCGACGCCCGCGCCGTCGTCGGTCAGTTCGGTGATCGTGGTGCCGAAGCGGAGGGTGGCACCGGCGGCGGTGGCGGCGTCGCCCAGCACCCCGGCCAGGGCGGGGCGCGGTATGCCGTTGTTGGACGGGGCGTCACCCATCCGGGGCTGCGGGATCTTGGCGAGGGTGGCGCCGGACGGGTCGCAGACGGTCAGCACCTCCCACTCGAAGCCGGCCGCCAGGCAGGCCTCCAGTACGCCGATCTCGCGCATCACGTGCAGGGCGTTGGACGGCTGGATGATGCCGACGCCGAGCGCCTCCAGGCCGTCGCGCAGCTCGGCCACGTCGACCCGGTGGCCGCGCCGGGCGAGCGCGGTGGCCAGGGTCAGGCCGCCGATGCCGCCGCCGTGGATCAGTACGCGCAGGGGTGAGGTCATGACGGGGGTCTCCCAAGGGGGTCGGTGCGGTGCGGTGCGGTGGGGTCGGGTGCGGGGCGGTCGGGTACGGGTGGGCCGGGATCAGCCGACCGGCGCGGGCCGGGCGGCGGAGAGGTCCATCAGGTGGTCGACCAGGGCCAGCAGGAGGTCCCGGCCGAAGCCGCGGTCGCGCACGTCGCCGAGCAGCATCGGGACCTGCGGGTCCAGGTCCAGTGCGGCCCGGATCTCGTCCGGCGTCCGGGTGTTCTGCCCGTGGAAGCAGTTGATCGCCACCACGAAGGGGATGCCCCGGCTCTCGAAGAAGTCGATCGAGGCGAAGCTGGTCTCCAGCCGGCGGGTGTCGGCGATGACGACGCCGCCGAGCGCGCCGTTCACCAGGTCGTTCCACATGAACCAGAAGCGCTCCTGGCCGGGGGTGCCGAACAGGTAGACCACCAGGTCGGGGCTGACCGTGATCCGGCCGAAGTCCAGGGCGACGGTGGTGGTGTCCTTGCTGTCCACGCCGGACAGGTCGTCGACGCCCACGCTGGCACGGGTCAGGTACTCCTCGGTGCGCAGCGGGGCGACCTCGCTGACCGAGCCGACCAGGGTGGTCTTGCCGACGCCGAAGCCGCCCGCGATGAGGATCTTCACGGCGGACGGCGCGGTGGCGCCGGAGGCGGAGGAGGAGGGAAGGGGTGCGGTCGGTGCCATGGTTCAGAGTCTCCGGAGTCCTTCGCGAACGGCCGTCAGCAGGCCGAGGTCCAGGCCCCCGCCGGCCCGGGCCACCGAGAGCGGCGCCCGGGCCAGCAGCAGGCCCTGGGAGATCAGGTCGCCCAGGAGGATCTTGGTGACCGAGATCGGCAGGTCCAGCTCCGCCGCCACCTCGGCGACGGCGGCCGGACGCCGGCAGCGGTCCAGGATCATCCGGTGCTCGGGCTGGAGCCCGCGCGGCCCCGAGCGGGAGGAGCCCCGCGCCAGGACGGTGCGGGCCTCCTCCGACACGGTGGTCAGCACGGTGATCAGGGTGAGGTCGTCGCGCTCGGGCGCGGTGCGGCCGCGGGTGATGGTGTACGGGCGCACCATCGTGCCGGCACCGTCGTCCTCGTCCTCGTCGGGCACCTCGCTCCAGTGCGGGATCACCGGGGCATCAACCCCGGTTCCTGGCCGCGAAGGCGTCGAAGTCGCTGCGCACCGGCGTGCTCAGCTTCTGGCCGACCTGCTGGACCAGGGTGTGCATGGCCACCGACATCACCTCGGCGTCCACCTCCTGGGAGGCGACCACGGCCAGGTGGGTGCCCTGCGCCGCGGCGATGATGAACAGCCAGACCTCGGACAGCTCGACGATCACCTGGTGCACCGGCCCGCCGTCGAACAGCTGGCCGACGCCCCGGGCGAGGCTCTGCTGGCCGGTCGCGACGGCGGCCAGCCGCTCGGCGTCGGCCCGCTCGATGGTGCGGGAGTGGCTGACGACCAGGCCGTCGTCGGAGAGCAGCACGGCGTTTCTGGTCCCGGCCACCGAGTCGACGAGTCCGTCCAGCAGCCAGTCCAGGTCCTGGTGGGTGGCGATCGTGCGGTTCATGACTGGTCATCCGTCCTAGTGGTTCGGGGATCCGCGGCGGGCAGGGCCCAGGGGTCCGGGTCCGGTGCGGGCGCCGGGGAGCCGGCGGATCCGGTGGGGGGCGCCGGGCGGGAGCCGCGGGTGAAGACGTCGGGCCCGGGGAGGTGGACCTCGCCGGAGTCCTGGCCGCGGGCCACCCGGGACTGTCGCTGGAAGGCGCCGATGGCCGCGCCCGAGCGGCGTGGGGGGCGCTGGAACGCGCCGGCCGAGCCGATCGGCGTGCCGAAGGAGCCCGGCATGCCCGGCGCTCCGGTGACGCGCTCGCCGGGCGCCGGGGCCGGCGGCGGGACGCGCAGCTCGGCGGCCAGGCTGGCCTGGCGAACCCGCTGCGGCAGCGGCGCCTGGCCGTCGGCCGGCTCGCTGAGCGGCACCGTCGAGGCGTACTCGCGCCGCTCGGCGAGGCGGTAGTGGTCGGCCGGGCGGTACTGCTCGTCGGCGTAGGGGGCCTCCGCGGGCGTCACCTTGGCGTAGGCGATGTCCGGGTAGGCGGGGGCGTCCTGGGCAGGGGTGTCCCGGGCGGAGGCGTCCTGGACGGGCATCTCCTGGGCGGGCGTCCGGGCGAGCGGCTCCTGGGCCGGCGCGGCGTACCCCGGGGTGCCGTCGGCGGGCACGGCGTACTCCTGGCCCCCGTAGGCGTCCGTGCCGTACCCGTTCGTCCCGTAGCCGTCGGTGCGGTACCCGTCGGTGCCGTACTCGGCGCCGCCGTGGCCGGCCGTGCCGTACCCGCCGGCGCCGTACCCCGCGCTGCCGTAGCCGGCCGAGGCGTCGACCGGGGAGCTGTGCTCGGCCGGCTGCTCGGGCGCGGGCGGCTGGATGTACTCGACGTGCGCGAACGCCTCGGCCGAGTTCTCCGCGGCCGCCGTCGCGACCAGGACGGTCTCCGGCGGCTCGATCGCCGGCGGGGCCGTCGCGACCGCCGTCGCCACGGTGGCCTCCGGGTCCGCCGGCCGGGCGTGGGCCGGGGTCCCGGCGAGGGCGGTCGGCGCGGTCCTGCGGGTGCGCCGGGCGAGCGGGATCGGCTCGACCGGGGTGGCGTCGGGCAGCCCGGCGTCACCGTCGATGACCAGCTCGTCGGGGACGAGCACGACCACCCGGGTGCCGCCGAAGGCCGACGGGCGGAACTCGATCCTCAGGTTGGAGTTGGCGGCCAGCCGGGCGACCACGTAGAAGCCGAGGCGGATGTCGTCCGCCCGGGCCAGCACGTCCATCCGGGGCGGACGGCTCATCAGCTCGTTGGCCGCGTCGTACTGCTCCGGATCCATGCCGAGGCCGCGGTCCTCGATCTCCACCGCGAGTCCGCGGCCGACCATCGCGGCACGGACCTCGACCGGCGTCGGCGGCTTGGAGAAGCTCGCGGCGTTCTCCATCAGCTCGGCGATCACGTGCGCGACCGGGCCGACGGCGCGCTCGGAGAGCCACGGGTGGCCCTCGACGTCCAGCATGATCCGCCGGTAGTCCTGCACCTCGCTCTGGGCGGCCCGCAGCACGTCCAGCAGCGGGACCGGCTTGCGCCAGCGCCGCTGCGGCTGGCCGCCGGCCAGGATGACCAGGTTCTCCTCGTAGCGCCGCAGGCGGGCGGTGAGGTGGTCGAGGTCGAACAGGCCCTCCAGCACCTCCGGGTCCTCGTGCTTGCGCTCCAGCTCGTCCAGCTTGCGCAGCTGCTGACCGATCAGCAGCTGGGTGCGGCGGGCGATGCGCTGCAGCAGCCGCTCGAAGCCGCGGTGCTGGTCGGCCTGCCGGACGGAGGTCTCCAGCGCGGAGGTGCGGGCCAGGTTGAGCGCCTGGCCGAGCTGGGCCAGCTCGTCGGTGCCGTTGCCGTGCGGATCGGCGGTGATGGCGCGGCTCTCGGCCTCGACGTCGACCTGCTCGCCCCGCGAGAGGCGCTCCACGACCTCGGGCAGCGTCCGCTCCAGCTCCTCGGCCTGGGTGTGCAGCGCCTTGATCCGGCGGCGCAGCGAGCGGGTCAGCCGCCAGCTGGTGAGGATCACCGCGACGACCGCGATCAGGCCGATGACGGTGGTCAGCACGAAGGCGGTGAGCAGCGAGAGGAAGGAGCCCTTGCCGACCTCGACGATGCCGTCGGTGCGGGTCTCGATCGCCTTCACCAGCTCCGGATTGAGCTGGTCGAGCGCCTGGCGCCACTGGTCCTGGGCGGCCGGGAGCTTGACGGCGCCGCTCGGATCGGCCGGGGTGGCCCTGATCAGCGACTGCTCCACGGAGGCCTTGGCCTGCCAGGCGGGGCTGGTCATGACGTCCTGCCAGGCGGCGGCCTCGGCGGCCGGCACGTACGGCACGACCTGCACGGTGAACAGGTGGTCCTGCGCGCCGATCGCCTGCTGGACCTGCTGGTAGTCGCCGGCGGTGAGCTTGCCGGACGGCCAGCCGCGGGCCAGCAGGGCGTCCTCGCGGGCCAGCATCTCCTTGGCCCAGAAGGCGTTCACCAGGGTCTTGGAGATCCAGGTGACCTCGCCGTTGTCGACGTGGCTCAGCGCGGTGAACAGCCGCAGGTCGACGGCGATCAGGTCGGTGTAGTAGGTGAAGGCGGTCTGCTGGTCGACGGCGGCGCGGTCGATCGCCGCCCGCTGCTCGGCCAGCTTGCCCATCGCCTGCCGGGCCTCGATGACCGCCGTGCGCACCTCGGTGGGCGCGCTGTCGGCGGTCTCGTCGGAGAGCGACTGGAACTGGCGCACCGCGTCGTCGGTGAGCTGGCGCTGGCGGCGCAGCGCGTCGGTGACGCTGCCGGGCCGGGCGAGCGCCTCGGCGCTGAGCCGGCGCTCCTCCTGGAGGTTGTAGTAGACGTGGTTGGACGGCTGCCCGGCCTTCTGGGCCAGCAGGCCCTGGGCCGCCTGGCGCTGGAAGTCGAGGAAGGTCTGGCCGCTGGTGACCGCCCAGAGGGCGGCGAGGGCGAGACTGGGGACGACGGCCAGGACGAGCAGCGCCGTCCGCAGGGACAGGCGCGGACGCCTGCGGGGGGACTTCGGCGTCGGGGGCCGCCGATTCGCACGCGCGCGCAGAGCTGACTCCTTGGGACTGGCGGCCGGCCTGGTGGGGCCGAACCGTCCGGGGGCACGAGCTTTTGACGAAGTGATACTAGTCATACGGTGTGATAGGAGTGAAAACTCGTTCGCTGCCTGGACGGTGTGCGCACACAGTCTTAACACACTGTCATCGGGCCGTTAATGATCGGTGAACGAAGGAGCCTTGCGGGGCGCGGCGCTCCGGGGCTCCGGCGGCCGGCCGCCGATGCGCCGTGATCGTGTGCGGAGCGTGCCTCCCGATTGCCCGCCCGGCCGGGGGGCGGCTGCCTTGCCGGTGCGGCCGCGACTGCCCGAACGGGCCTTCGTGGTGGCGGGCTGACGGGGGCTCGGGCCGGCGGCCGGCCCGGCCCGTCGGGCGGCCCCGGCGGCTCGGGCGGTTCAGGGGGCGCGGGGCTCAGGGGCTCGGGTGGCTCAGGCGGCGAGCAGGCGGGTCAGGGTCGAGGTCAGTTCGTCCGCCAGGACCTGCCCGGCCGCCTCCGCGTCGCGCCGGCGGACGGCCTCCACCAGCTCCGCGTGGGTCGCGTAGCCGTGGTGCGGATCGCCCTCGCGCAGCCCCAGCAGTCCGACCAGCTCGACCAGGCGCTCCCGGAGTACCGGGACGAACTCGGCGAACAGATCGGAGAGCACCGGATTGTGGGCGGCCGCCACCACCGTCGCGTGCAGGGCGATGTCCGCGTCCACGAAGGCGGCGTCGTCCGCCGCGCCCGCCGCGTGGCGGGCGGTCAGCGCCCGGTCGAGCGCCGCCTCGTCGGCCTCGTCGTGCCGGACGGCGGCCAGCCGGGCCGCCTGGACCTCGATCATCGCCCGCACCTCGTACACGTGCGCCAGCTCGGCCCGGCGCAGCCGCGCCGACCAGTCCTCGCCCGGCCGGTCCGCCGTCACGAACACCCCC
Source organism: Kitasatospora sp. NPDC005748 (assembly GCF_040630735.1). Taxonomy (NCBI): domain Bacteria; kingdom Bacillati; phylum Actinomycetota; class Actinomycetes; order Kitasatosporales; family Streptomycetaceae; genus Kitasatospora; species Kitasatospora sp. NPDC005748. Next base: position 139,615 of record NZ_JBEXYD010000010.1, on the reverse strand, counting down.
GAGCCCTGGCGGCTCTGCACCATGCCGGCGCCCGCCAGCGCGCGCAGCGCCTCCCGGACGGTGGACCGGCCGACGCCCAGCTCCTTGGCCAGGGCCACCTCGCCGGGGAGCTTGCCGCCGACCGGCCACTGCCCGGCCGCGATCTGCTCGGCGATCCGCCGGGTCGCCTGGTCGACCAGGGGGGAGGGGCGCAGTGGGTCGAGCGGAGACATCGCGTTCACCTGTCAGGTTGTCTGAGGACTTGGTTCACGGTTACGGTACCCCGCATGAAGTCGTGGAGTCTCCTTCCCGGCTGCCTTCGCGGTGGCCTTCTTGGTGGCCGCAGCGGGGTCTGACCGGACCGGCACCCCGCTGCGGGGTGCCGTGCTGCCGGTTCGTCCTCCGGTGCAGAACCCGAGACGAAGGACCTCCCCCATGCCGTTCCCCACGCTCCGCACCCCCGCCGGGCCCGTACCGGCCGCCGCCCCCGACTGGAACCCGCAGCGCGGCAGCGCGATGCCGTTCCAGCGCTACCGCCCCGCCCACGAGCGGGTCGAGCTGCCCGCCGGCGACCGGCGGCAGTGGCCCTCCCGGCGGATCGAGCGGGCCCCGCTCTGGGTGCCCGTCGACCTGCGCGACGGCAACCAGGCGCTGGCCGAGCCGATGGACCCGGCGCGCAAGCAGCGGATGTTCGACCTCTTCCTGGCCATGGGCTTCAAGGAGATCGAGGTCGGTTACCCCTCCGCCAGCCGGACCGACTTCGACTTCGTCCGCCGGCTGGCCGACACGCCCGGGGCCGTCCTCGAGGACGTCACCGTGGTGGTCTTCACCGCCGCCCGCGCCGACCTGGTCGAGCGGACCTTCCGCTCCGTCGAGGGGCTGCCCCGGGTGGTCGTGCACCTCTACACCGCCACCGCGCCGATCTGGCGCGACGTGGTGCTCGGCCGCGGCCGGGCGGAGGTGCGCGCCCTGGTCACCGAGGCCGCCGAACTGATGGCCCGGCTGGCCGAGGGCCGCCCCGGCGTCCGCTTCGAGTTCTCGCCGGAGGTGTTCAACCTGACCGAGCCGGACTACGTCCTGGAGGTCTGCAACGGCCTCACCGAGCTGTGGGACGCGAGCCCCGACCGGCCGGTGATCCACAACCTGCCCGCCACCGTCGAGATCGCCACCCCCAACGTCTACGCCGACCAGATCGAGTACGTGCACCGCCACCTGGCCCGGCGGGAGTCGGTGATCCTCTCCGTCCACCCGCACAACGACCGCGGCACCGGGGTCGCCTGCGCCGAACTCGCCCTGCTGGCGGGCGCGCAGCGGGTCGAGGGCTGCCTGTTCGGCAACGGCGAGCGGACCGGCAACGTCGACCTCGTCACGCTGGCGCTCAACCTGCACACCCAGGGCGTCGACCCGATGATCGACTTCTCGGACATCGACGAGATCCGGCGCACCGTCGAACACGTCAACCGGCTGCCCGTGCACGAACGCCACCCCTACGCCGGCGACCTCGTGCACACCGCCTTCTCCGGCACCCACCAGGACGCCATCCGGAAGGGCTTCGCGCACCACGCCAAGGCGGCGGCCGACCTCGGCCTGCCGCCGGGCCGGGCCCCGTGGGCCGTCCCCTACCTGCCGATCGACCCGGCCGACCTCGGGCGGGACTACGAGGCGGTGATCCGGGTCAACAGCCAGTCCGGCAAGGGCGGGATCGCCTACCTGCTGCAGACCGGGCACGGGCTGGAGCTGCCGCGGCGGCTCCAGATCGAGTTCGCCCGGGTGGTCCAGGAGTCGGCCGACGACAGCGGCCGCGAGGTCGGGGCCGACGAGCTGTACGCGCTGTTCCGCTCCCACTACCTGGACGCGGCCCCGGCCGTCGACTGGCGCACCGGGGAGGAGGACGGCCGCCACTGGGCCGAGGTCGGCGGGCACCGGGGCGAGGGCAACGGCCCGCTGGACGCCGTCACCGCCGCACTGCGCGCCGCCGGGACGGCCGTCGACATCCTCCGCTTCACCGAGCACGCCGTGCGCACCGGGCCCGACAGCGACGCCGTCGCCTACGTCGAGGCGCGGGTGGCGGGACAGGTGGTCTGGGGCGCCGGCCGGGACTCCTCCGTCCTCGCGGCCGGGGTCCGGGCCGTGCTGAGCGCCGTCGGCCGGGCGGCCGCGGGGCACGGGAGGATGCCGGTATGACACCCTCCCTCCCCACCCGGAGCCAGGCGGTCGCCGACGCCCTCGCGGCGGCCGGCCTGCCCGGCGAGATCCGCGTCCTGCCCGACTCCGCGCGCACCGCCGCCGAGGCGGCCGCCGCCCTCGGCTGCGAGGCCGGGGCCATCGCCAACAGCCTGGTGTTCAGCTGCGACGGCGCTCCGCTGCTGGTCATGACCAGCGGGGCGCACCGCGTCGACACGGCCTACCTGGCCGGGCGGCTGGGCACCGGCCCGATCGTCCGGGCGAGCGCCGCCGAGGTCCGCGAGGCCACCGGCCAGGCCATCGGCGGCGTCGCCCCGGTGGGCCACCCGGCGCCGCTGCGCACCGTGGTGGACGAGGCGCTGGCCGGGTACGAGCTGCTCTGGGCGGCCGCCGGACACCCGCACACCGTGGTGCCGATGACCTACGACGAACTGCTCCGGCTCACCGGCGGCACGCCGTCGGCGGTGGTCGCGCCCTAGCCTCCGGTCCCCTGGCGCCGCGCGCGCGTGGCGTCAGGGGGCGGGCGCCGGGGTCGATTTCACCTTTGGATCATCCCTTGGTAGTTTCTTCCTCGTCGGCGGGACGAGATCGCGGAAGTGATCGGAAGCCCGGCGGTCAGGCGTCGGTGGTGCAGTGGTAGCACGCCCGCTTTCAGCGGGAAGGGTTCGTTCGATTCGGGCCCGGCGCTCGGACGTGCAGGGCGGGAGTCGTCATCGGCTCCCGCCCTCGCTGCTTTCCCGGGGGCCTTCGCTCCGGGGCTCTTCCGTCATCGGCTCCCCGCGTCCGGGCTCTTCGGTCCCGGGCTCTTCGGTCCCGGGGCCGAGGTGCGGGCGACCAGGAGCAGGAACAGCCCGCACAGCCCCACGAGCAGCCAGCCGGGCCGCGAGGCGACGGCCAGGCCGTCCGGGCCGACCCCCACCACCAGGCCGCCCGCGACCGCGATGCCGATCGCCGCGCCGACCTGGCGCGCGGTGGAGGTGATCGCCCCGGCCACCCCGGCCCGGGACGGCGGCAGACCACCGACCGCGGTGTTGGTGATCGGCGCGTTGGCGAAACCGAAGCCGACACCGATGAGCAGATAGGCCGCCAGGAGCAGCGGGACACCGGTGTCCGGGCCGAGATCCACCAGACAGAGACCGCCCGCGGCGACGAACCCGCCCGCCAGCAGGAGCGGCCGCCTCGGCCCGAACCGCGCCACCAGGGAGCCGGACCACGGCGCGCACACCGTCGCCCCGAGCGCCATCGGCAGGGTCGCCGCCCCGGTGGCCAGCGCCGTCCAGCCCCGGGCGTGCTGGAGGTACAGCGTGTTGAGCAGCAGGCTCACGTTCAGGGCGACGAACAGGGCCACGGCGCCCAGGGCCGCCATGGCGAACGGCATCCGGCGGAAGAGCGCGAGGTCCATCAGCGGCTCGGGCCGGCGCAGCTCGACCCGGGCGAACCCGGCGGTGGCGAGCGCCGCCACCGCGCAACCGGCCACCGCCGCAGGAGAGGTCCAGCCGATCCGGGGGGCCTCGATGAGCACGGCCACCGCACTGCCCAGGGCCAGCACCAGCAGCGACTGGCCGGGGAGGTCGAGCCGCCGGGCGCGCTGCCCGTGCGACTCCGGCACGAACACCGCCACCAGGACGAGGGCGGCGAGGATGACCGGCGCGTTGATCCAGAACACCGAGCGCCAGCCGAAGGCCGCGATGAGTGCCCCGCCGGTGACCGGCCCGGCCGCCATGCTGAGCCCGAAGACGGACGCCCAGACGCCGATCGCCCGGGCCCGCTCCCGGGGGTCGGGCATCGTGTTCACCACGATCGCCAGGGCGACCGGGCTGAGCATCGAGGCACCGACCCCCTGGGCGGCCCGGGCCGCGACGAGGAAGCCGAGCGAGGGCGCCGCCGCGCAGGCGAGCGAGGCGAGGCCGAAGACGACCAGCCCGGTCCGGAACACGCGCCGGCGGCCGAAGCGGTCCGCGAGGGCGCCGGCCGAGATCAACAGACCGGCCAGGACGACGGTGTAGGCGTCCACGACCCATTCCAGCCCGCTGGTGCCCACCGCCAGCCCGCGCCCGATCTGGGGCAGGCCGACGTTGACGATGGTGGTGTCCAGCCCGACCAGGAACATGCTCAGCGCGCAGACGGCGAGCACCGTCCACCGTCGGCGGGTGCTCAGTGCGGGTCGATCAGCCAGGATTGTCGTGGTCACGGGCCCACCTTCGGTTCGGTAACGTCTGCGGCCCCATGCTCGGACCGGGCGGCAGCGCCGGCCCAGCATCTTTGCGAAGACCGCAAAAACGCGCTCCGGCCCGCCCGAGGGGCCGGACGGACCGGAGGCACCCCATGAACGGCGACCGCACCGACCCCGTGAAGCCCGGGGAGCCCCTGACGCCCGTGGAGTCCGGGGAGCCCGTCGCGCCGGTGGCCGGTGGCGACGACGTCGACGAGATCCTCGCCGGCATCGGGCCGCGGCTGCGGGCCCTGCGCCGCGACCGCGGGCTCACCCTGGAGGCCCTCGCGGAGACCACCGGGATCTCCGTGAGCACGCTGTCGCGCCTGGAGTCGGGCAAGCGGCGCCCGACCCTCGAACTGCTCATCCCGCTCGCGCGCACGCACCGGGTCGCCCTGGACCAGCTGGTCGCGGCCCCGGCGACCGGGGATCCGCGCCTGCACCTGAAGCCGCAGCGCCGGGAGCGCGGCAACGTCCTGGTGCCGCTGACGCAGTACCCGGGCCGGGTCCAGGTGTTCAAGCAGGTGCTCGCCCACCGCGAGCCGAAGCTGGTGACCCACGCCGGTTACGAATGGCTGTACGTGCTCGCCGGCGGCCTCCGGCTCATCCTCGGCGAGCGCGAATTCACCCTCCGCCCGGGCGAGGTGGCCGAGTTCGACACCGGTGAGCCGCACTGGTTCGGCCCCGTCGACGCGAACGCGGTGGAGGTCCTGCACCTGTTCGGCCCGCACGGCGACCAGGCCGTGGTGCGTACCGGGCCTGCCGAGCAGGCTCCTTGACGGTCCGTCCGCTGGGGCGCGGCCGTCGCGCGGGTGGCCGCGCCACCGCCGGGCGGCGCCATCTCGGCGGCGCCGCCCGGCGGTTCGGGGTGCGGGCCGGCGGCTAGATGCCGAAGGCGTCGGCCCAGCGGACCGTGCCGGACGGCAGCGGGTGCCGGTCGTCCAGGCTCAGCGCCATCCACGCCTCGTCGGGCGCGTCGACGGTGAGGACCAGTCCGTGCGCGGAGGCGCGGACGAAGCCGAACCGCGGGTAGTACGACGGGTGTCCGAGCAGTACGACGAAGCGCTCGCCGAGGCCCCGGGCGGCGTCGAGCGCCGCCCGGACCGCGGCCGAACCGGCGCCGGAGCGCTGGTGGTCCGGGTGCACGGAGACCGGGCCCAGCGCGAGCGCCGGGACGTCACCGATGAACGCGCGGCTCAGCACCGCATGGCCGACGGGGGCGCCGGCCGGACCGGTGGCGACGACGGAGAGGCCGTCGATCCAGCCCTCGTCGGTGCGCAGCACGGCGAGCAGGTCGGCCTCCGCGGGCCGGCCGAACGCCGCGAGGGTGAGGGCCTGGACGGTCGGGACACCGGCGTCGGACTCGACGCGGGTCTGCCAGGAGGAAGCGGACGAAGACGGAGAGGACATGGTGGAGACCCTTGGCTGAAGGGCCCGTCGCGGCGGCGCCGCGCACCCGCGGTGCGGGGGCGGAAGCCGTCAGACCAGGGCCCGGGGAGTGTGAACCGTCGCCTGGGCGCTGCGCGGTACGGGCGCAGCCGTCGTCACCGTGGCCACTGGTCCACCTCCTTCGTCGAGCTCGTCGTCCTGTCGTCCGGTCCGGACCAGTCGAAGGTAACACGGACAGCGGAACGGACGCCCCCGGTTTTCCGGCCGGCCGCCGGGCGGCGCGGACGGAGTCCGTGATCGGGCGCGCGTCAATGGCGACCGACCGGCAAATAATTTCCGGTGCACCCGTCGGATGGCGGTCTGTCCAGTTTTGCGAGGCGGCAAAAATCTTCCGGTTGACAGTCGTCGCAGCGTATTGAATTCTTTCAATCGCCGGGGAGCCGCGCAGCTCTTCGGACCAAATAGCGATCGACTCCGGGGGCCGGCAGGGCGAGCGGTGCAGGAATCACTGGATCATGCGAGCGGCCGGACGGTCGGCGCCGGCCAGTCCGGACGGATGTCCGGACGCGGTTTCCACGAGTACGCCTGATCACCCGGAATTTGTGATGCCGAAAAGGCCCCGGGGAGGGCCCGGCATTTCCGTACCGAAATTCAACAAGGAATCTGGCGTGCACTCATACATGAACATCAAGAAGTCCGCGCGAATCAGCCACGACTTCTGGGAGGTCACCGCCGCGGCCGGGATGTTCGACATCGTGGTGTCCGGCCTCGGCGACGGGCGGCACCGGACGCTGGCCGACGGCCACGAGTTCGTGAACATGTCGTCGTACTCCTACCTCGGCCTCGACACCCACCCGCGGATCGTGCGGGCGGCCGCCGACGCGGTGCTCGCCGAAGGGGCGCTCAACAGCTCGACCTCGCGGATGCGGATCCGGTTCGGATCGCTGCGGGACGCCGAGACGGCGCTCTCCGAGCTGTTCGACGTCGAGGCGCTGACCGTCGCCTCCTGCGCGGCCGCCGCCTGGGCGAGCCTGCCGCTGCTGGCCTCCGGGCTGCTGACGGACGGCGTCGCGCCGCTCATGGTCTTCGACAAGAACGCGCACTTCTGTCTCAACGCGATGAAGCCCGCGGTGGCCGACGAGGCGGAGATCGCCACCATCGCCCACAACGACGTGGACGCGCTGGAGGACCTCTGCCGCAAGCACCCGCAGGTCGCCTACGTCGCCGACGGCGTCTACAGCACCGGCGGCGCCGCGCCGATCCCCGAACTGCTGCGCCTGCAGGAGAAGTACGGGCTGTTCCTGTTCTTCGACGAGGCGCACGGCGTCTCCACCGTCGGCGAGCGCGGCCGGGGCGCCGTGCTGGAGGCGATGGCGGCGAACGGCGGGATGAACGACCGCACGCTGATCATCACCTCGCTCAACAAGGGCTTCGGCGCCTCCGGCGGCGCGATCTTCCTCGGCCCGGGCGGCTCGCAGCAGCGCCGCGACACCGCGCTGCGCAACGGCGGCCCGCTGATGTGGTCGCAGCGCATCAACACCGCCGGACTGGGCGCCATCATGGCCTCCGCGGAGCTGCACGGCTCCCCGGAGCTCAAGGAGCTCCAGCTCAGGCTCCAGGACAACATCGCGCTCTTCGACTCGCTGGTGGAGACCTCCTTCAACGGCGACGGCCTGCCGATCCGCTTCGTGGACATCGGCTCCGAGGACGCCACCATCCGCCTCGCCGGATCGCTGCTGGAGCGCGGCTACTACACCTCGCCGATCTTCTTCCCGGTGATCGGCCGGGGCAAGGCCGGGCTGCGGCTGATGCTGCGCGCCAACATGGCCGAGGCCGAGATCCGCGACTTCTGCGGCGCGCTGAACGACGGCCTGCGGGCCGAGGCGGCCCGCGAGCCGGGGCAGGACCAGCGATGACGGCCCTGCGCTCGCACATCGACTCCTCCGCCGAGGTCTTCCGCCGCAACACCGCGGCCTTCGACGAGAAGCGCCAGGTCATCGCCCGGGCCCGGGCCGCCGCGATCGCCGGCGGGGACGAGCGCTCGCGCCGGCGCCACACCGAGCGCGGCAAGCTGACGGCCCGCCAGCGGGTCTACCAACTGCTGGACCCGGGCACGCCGTTCATGGAGCTGGGCCAGCTGGCCGGGCACGAGGTGTACGACGAGCACGTGCCCTCGGCCGCGCTGGTCACCGGCATCGGCATGGTGAGCGGCCGCCCGGTGGTGGTCTTCGCCAACGACGCCACGGTCAAGGGCGGCAGCTACTTCCCGCTCACCGTGGAGAAGCAGCTCCGGGCCCAGCTGGTGGCCCGGGAGAACGGCCTGCCCTGCATCTACCTGGTGGACTCCGGCGGGGTCTACCTGCCGCTCCAGGAGCAGCTGTTCCCCGGCGAGTACCACCTGGGCCGGATGTTCCGGAACATCGCCGAGATGTCGGCGCTCGGCCTGCCGCAGATCGCCGCGGTGATGGGCAACTGCACCGCCGGCGGCGCGTACATCCCGTCGATGTGCGACGAGACGGTGATCGTCCGCGGCACCGGCACGGTCTTCCTGGGCGGCCCGCAGCTGGTGCGCGCGGCCACCGGCGAGGTGGTGGACGCCGAGACGCTGGGCGGCGCCGACCTGCACACCCGGGTCAGCGGGGTGGCCGACCACCTCGCCGAGAGCGACGAGCACGCCCTGTCGATCGTCCGGGAGATCATGGCCCGGGACGGCCGGCCGGCCCTCAGCCCGCCGCCGCAGCCCCCGCGCGCGCCGCTGTACGACCCGGCGGAGCTGCCCGGCATCGTCAGCGCCAGCCTGCGCGAGCACATCCCGGCCCGGGAGATCCTGGCCCGGCTGCTGGACGGCAGCGAACTCGCCGAGTACCGGGCCCGGTACGGGCCGACCATCGTGTGCGGTACCGGCCACATCGGCGGCTACCCGGTGGGCGTGGTGATCAACGACGGGGTGCTGTTCCCGGAGAGCGCCCAGAAGGCCGCGAACTTCATCGAGCTCTGCACCCAGCGGGACATCCCGCTGCTGTTCCTGCACAACATCAACGGCTTCATGGTCGGCGCCGAGTACGAGGCCGACGGCATCGCCAAGCACGGCGCCAAGCTGGTCAACGCGGTCTCCACGGCCAAGGTCCCCAAGTTCAGCCTGGTGATCGGCGGCAGCTACGGCGCCGGCAACCTCGCGATGTGCGGGCGCTCGATGGGCCCCCGGCTGATGGCCATGTGGCCGAGCGCCAAGTCCACCGTCGTCGGCGCCGAGCAGACCGCGACGGTGATGGCGCTGATCCGCAGCGACCAGCTCGCCAAGGAGGGCAAGGTCCTCTCCCCCGAGGAGGAGGAGTCGATCCGGCGCCCCATCATCGAGACGTACGAGCGCCAGTCCCACCCGCTCTACTACGCCGCCCGGATGTGGGTGGACGCCGTGGTGGACCCGACCGAGACCCGTGAGTGGCTGGCGCTCTGCCTCGCCATGTCCGCCGACGCCCCCAAGCAGGAAACGCGCTTCGGCGTGTTCAGGATGTGATGACGGAAATGATCAAGCGTCTCCTGATCGCCAACCGCGGCGAGATCGCCCGGCGGATCGCCCGCACCTGCCGCCGGCTCGGCATCGAGTACGTGGCGGTCCACTCCGACGCCGACCGCTCCTCGGCCCACCTGGCGGGCGCCGTCGAGCGGGTCCGGATCGGCCCCGCCGCGGCCGCCGAGAGCTACCTGGACGTCGACGCGCTGGTCGACGCCGCCGTCCGGACCGGCTGCGACGCCGTCCACCCCGGCTACGGCTTCCTCTCCGAGCACCCCGGCTTCGCGGCGGCGGTCGCCGGAGCCGGGCTGGTCTGGGTCGGCCCGGACGCCGCCACGATCACCGCGATGGGCGACAAGTCGACCGCCCGCGCGCTGATGGCCGCCGCCGGGGTCCCGGTGCTGCCCGGCTCCGGGACGGCCACCGAGTCGGCCGAGGAGATCCTGGCCGACGCCGAGCGGATCGGCTACCCGGTGATCCTGAAGCCCGTCGCCGGCGGCGGCGGCAAGGGCATGCAGGTGGTCCGCGCGGCCGCCGAGCTGCCCGAGGCGGTGGCCGAGGCCGTCCGGCTGGGCCGCAGCAACTTCGGCGACGGCCGGCTGCTGGTCGAGCGGTACGTGGAGCGGCCCCGCCACATCGAGGTCCAGGTCTTCGGCGACGACCACGGGAACGTGGTGCACCTCTTCGAGCGCGAGTGCTCGCTGCAGCGCCGCCACCAGAAGATCGTCGAGGAGGCCCCGGCCGCCAACCTGGCGCCCGCCGTCCGGGCGGAGCTGCTGGAGGCGGCCGTCCGCGGCGCCCGGTCGCTCGGCTACGTCAACGCCGGCACCTTCGAGTTCATCCTGGACGCCACCGACCGCTGCTACTTCCTGGAGGTCAACACCCGGCTCCAGGTGGAGCACCCGGTCACCGAGGAGATCACCGGCGTCGACCTGGTGGAATGGCAGCTGAGAGTCGCCGACGGGCAGCGGCTGCCGCTCGACCAGCACGAGATCACCGCGACCGGCCACGCCGTCGAGGTCCGCGTCTACGCCGAGGACCCGGCCGACGGCTTCCGGCCCGCGCCGGGCCGCGCGGCGGCGGTCCGCTGGCCGGCCGGCATCCGGGTGGAGGCGGCGTTCGACGACACCGGATCGGGCACCGACGGGGCCGCGTCCGGCTCCGCCGCGCCGGAACCGGCCTTCGCGGGCGGTCCGGGCGGTGACGCGGCCTTCGGCGGCGCCGTCTTCGGTGGCGGCGCCGAGGTCCCGGCCTTCTACGACCCGATGTTCGCCAAGCTGATCGCGCACGGCCCGGACCGCCCGAGCGCCCTGCGCCGGCTGCTCCCGGCCGTCCGCGACACCGCCCTGCCCGGGCTGACCACCAACCTCGGCTTCCTCGCCGAACTCCTCCAGGCCCCCGCCGTGGTCGCCGGGCGGATGGACACCCACCTGGTGGACGCCCTGGTCTCGACCGGGACCGGGCAGTCGGGGCAGGGCGAGCCGGCCGGCCCCGCCGGCCGCACCGACCGGGTCCTGGCCGCCGCGGCCTGCGCGGCCGCGATGCAGCTGCCGCCCGTCGACGACGCCCCCGCCTCGCCGTGGCACGGCGCGGTCGGCCCGTTCGACCGCCACCGGCTGGACCCGGTCGCGCCGTTCGGCCGGGTCGTGCTGCGGCACGGCCGGCGGACGCTGCAGGCCGGACTCACCGGACGGCGCGGCGCCGCCGTCGACGTCCAGGTCGAGTCCACCCCGTTCACCGTCACGGTCGCCGCCGTACCGGGCCACCCCGGCCTGTACCGGGGCACCGTCGGCGACCGGCGCTGGACCGGTCTGCGCAGCCCTGCCGGCTGGGAGCTCTCCGTCGACGGGCACCGGGTGGCGCTGGCCGCCCAGAGCTTCGCCGAGGGCGGCTCCGGGGCCGCCGACAACGCCGTGAAGTCGCTGATGCCGGGCACGGTGGTCGGACTGCTGTGCGAGGTCGGCGACCGGGTCGAGGAGGGGGACGCCCTCGTCATCGTCGAGGCGATGAAGATGGAGAACCGCATCCTCGCCCCGTTCTCGGGCGTCGTCACCGCGATCCGCTGCGCCGTGCGCGACCTGGTGGCGACCGAACAGGTCCTGGTCGAGCTCGACGCCGAAGCCTGAGCGCCCGACCCGCCCGACCCGCCCGATCCGCCCCACCCCCCGGTCAGTTGAAGTAGTACCCCCCCCGCACCACGCACGCAAGGAGCCCTCTCATGCCCGCTGAACCAACCCCCCGGAAGCTGCTGCTGGTCGGCGGGGTACGGGCGGTGCCGCTCGGCCTCGACATGGCGCGGCTCGCCCTGGACCAGGCCCACGCGCGCGGGCTGCGGACCCACCTGACGAACCAGGAGGCCGTCCTCGCCGCCACCCCCGGGGTGGCCGAACAGGCCGGCGCCGTCTCGGCGGTGGACTTCGCCAACCCCGGCGAGTCCGCCGCCTGGGCGCGCGACCGGGCCGCTGCGGGCGAGCGCTTCGACGCCGTCCTCGCCCTCCAGGAGATGGCCCAGGTGGCCGCGGCCGAGACCGCCGAGGCACTGGGCCTGCCGGGGAACCCGGCCGAGGCCGTCCGACGGGTCCGCACCAAGGACGCCTGCCGGACCGCCCTGGCCGCCGCCGGCTTCCGGCAGCCCGCCGTCCGGCTCTGCGCGGACGAGGCGGAGGCGGCGGAGTTCCTGCGCGGCTCCACCGGGCCGTGGATCGTCAAGCCCCGTGACGCGATGGGCAGTACGGGCGTCAGCCGGATCACCGGACCGGACGGACTGCCCGCCGCGATCGCGCTGCTGCCCGGCCGCAACCCCTTCCTGGTCGAGGAGTTCGTCCAGGGCGCCGAGTACAGCGTCGAGGGCCTCTTCCTCGGCGGCGAGCCGGTCGTCCTCGCGGTCACCGAGAAGGAGAAGGTGGAGCCGCCGTTCTTCGTCGAGGTCGGCCACATCCTCCCGGCCGAACTCCCGGACACGCAACGTGAGGAGATCGAGCGTCAGGTCAAGGCGGCGCTCGCCGTGCTGGGCCTGCGCGTCGGCGGCTTCCACGTCGAACTCTGGCTGAGCCCGGACGGCATCGTGCTCGGCGAGGTGCACGGGCGGTTCGGCGGCGACTGGATCCACCGGATGCTCGCCCACGTCGTCCCCGGCCTGGAGCTGTTCGGCCTCCTCTACGACGACCTGCTGGGCCTGCCGCGCGACGAGGCCGCGCCGACGCCGGTCCGGGCCGCCGCCGCCCGCTACCTCACCCCGCCGCCCGGCCTGGTGACCGCGGTCGAGGGGTGGACGGAGGCGGCGAACCACCCGGACGTGCTCTACGCCGACCTCGCGGTCGGACCCGGCGGCACCGTCCGCCCGCTGCGCACCTCCGGGGACCGGGCGGGCGTGATCGTGGTCGGGGCCGACACCCCGGACCAGGCCCGCAAGCTCGCCCGCGAGCTGGCCGACTCGGTCCGCTTCACGGTGGAGCCGGCCCGGACGGTGGAGCCGGCATGACGCACACGGACGCCCCGCCCCGGGCGGCCGGCCTGCTGAGCCGGCTGACCGCCACGCTGCTGCCCGCCTCCCGGCAGGGCCGGATCATGGCCGCCGGGACCACCGTGGACGCGGTCGCCAACGGCCTCTACCTGGCCACCGCCACGCTCTACTTCGTCCGCTACCTCGACATCACGGCGGTCGCGGTCGGCACCGCGATCGCCGCGGCCAACATCGCCGGCCTGCTCAGTCCGCTGGTCTTCGGCCCGCTCGCGGACCGGCTCGGTGCCCGGCCGGTCTACGTGGCGCTGACGCTGGTCCGGGCGCTCGGCTTCATCGGGTACGCCCTGGTCGGCAGTTACGCCGGCTACCTGGTCGTCACCTGTCTGACCATCGCCGCCGCGCGGGCCTGCTCACCGCTGCTCCAGGTGATCGTCGGCGAGTTCGAGGGGGCCGCCGAGCGGACGAAGACGATGGCCTCGCTGCGCGCCATCACCAACATCGGCCTCACCGCCGGCTTCCTGCTGGCCGCCCTGGTGCAGGCCGCGCACTCCCGGGCCGCCTTCGTCGCGCTCTTCCTGTTCAACGCGGCCGCCTTCGCCGCCGTCGCGCTCGCCGTGGTGCGGGCCGGCCGGGTGGCGGGATCGTCGGCCGCGCCGGCCGCCGCGCCCGCCGAGGCCGGGGCGGAGGGCGGCTCCGGCTCGCCGTACCGGGACCGGCGGTTCCTGCTGGTCACGGCTGCCAACGCGGTGCTGATGCTGCACGACTGCGTGCTGTTCATCCTGCTACCGCTCTGGGTGGTGGACCGGGCCGGGCTGCCGGCCAGTGCCAGCTCGGCCCTGCTGGCGATCAACACCGTGCTGACCGTGGTGCTCCAGCTCTCGGTGGCCCGGTTCGCCCAGGGGCTGGCCAAGGCGCTGCGGATGCTCCGGGTCGCCTGCCTCTTCCTGGTGCTGGCCTGCGCGTTCTTCGCCTTCGCCGACGGCCGGGGCAAGTACCTGGCGCTGGCCGCCGCGGTGGTCGCCGTCGCGCTGCTGACCGTGGGGGAGAACCTGCACGCCGTCTCGCGCTGGGAGATCTCCTACGAGCTGTCGCCGCCGGTGGGCCGCTCCCGCTACCTGTCGCTGTTCAGCACGGGCATGAGCGCGCAGCTGATCGTCGGCCCGTTCCTGGCCACCGGTCTGCTGCTGCCGGCCGGCGCGATCGGCTGGGTGCTGCTCGCCGCGCTGTTCGCGGGCGCGACCACCGTGACGGTGCTCGCCGGCCGCACCGGCATCCAGAAGTCACCGGCCGTTTCCCAGGAGGCGCTGACCGGCTGATGTCACTCTGCGTTGCTTGAACGATCACAACCGAGCAAGTACAGTCCCCCTAGAGCGTGTCAAGGGCCACGCGGGCACACCGGGGGGTGGACTTCATGCTGCGACGCTCGGTCGCGACGTTCCCCGGTCTGCCTTTCCGATGTCGGTCCAGCCACTGAACCAGCCGTTCAGCAAGGGGACTTGTCATCACCGACCGGGCTGACGAACCATCAGCCGCGCCGGTACTTCGGGCTGTCCGAATTCGACACGTCCCCCCTCGGGGCCGTCATCGTCGAATGCAGGAACAGACCGGAGTGAGCCATGGTGCTGCGCGAGGCACTGAGCATCCCCATCCCCCTCGACCACGAAGCGTCGACCACCGCCGAACTCCCCGGCCTCGCCAGTCTGCTACGCGACTGGCGAGGCCGGGCCGGCCTGCGAATGGGGCTGGCCAAGCCGCTGCCCCAGATGGTCGTCGCCACCAGACTCGGCATGAGCGAGCGCTGGTACCGCGACCTGGAGCGAGGCGGCACCGCCCGCTTCGACCCCAGACTGCTGGCGCTGCTCGCCGACGTGCTGCTGCTCGACGCCGACGAGCGCGCCACCCTCTACCTCTACGCGATGGGCGGCACCCCGGCCGCCGGCCCGGCCCGGCCGGAGGACCTCACAGCCCTCCAGGAGCTGGTCGACCGGCAGATGCCGAGACCGGCCTTCATCGCCGACCGCGCCTGGACCGTCGTCGGCCACAACCGGGCCGCCGCCGAGTGGTTCCCCTGGATGAGCAGGCCCGGGGCCAACTTCGCCCGCTGGGTGCTGACCGCCCCGGAGGCCCGCGAACAGGTCGCCGACTGGACGTGGCAGGCCCGGATGACCCTCGCCATGATCCGCTTCGCGCTGGCCCGCTACCCCGGGGACGAGTCGGTGGTCGCCCTGCTCACCGACGTGCTGCGCGACCCGCTCTGCCGCCGGCTCTGGGCCGGCCGGGCCTGCGTGGTCGCCAACCGGGACGGCGACCGCTTCGGCCTGCGGCTGCCGCACCTCTCGCCCGAACCGATCGAGACGGTCGCCCAGGTCCTCACCCCCGGTGGCCGACCGGACCTCAGCTTCGTCGTCCTGGGGCCGCCGCCCGGGGTCTGACCGCGGGGTGCCCCGGGGCCGCCGGCCCCGGGGTCCGAGCGGGGGCGGGGCGGCCGGGCGCGGCGTCAGTGGAACCGCGTCACGAACCGGCGCTGCCAGGGGGTCTCGACGGCGCGCCGGTCGTAGTGCTCCCGCACGAAGGCGACCGCCTCGCCGGCCGGGACGCCGTCCAGCACGGCCAGGCAGGCCAGCGCGGTCCCGGTCCGGCCGAGCCCGCCGGCGCAGGCCAGCTCGACCCGCTCGGACGCCGCCCGCTCCCAGGCCTCCCGGAGGGCGGCCGCCGCCTCGGCCCGGTCAGTGGGCAGCCGGAAGTCCGGCCAGCGGAGCCAGCGGCTCGCCCAGCGGACGGCCGGCGGCCGGTGCCCCAGCAGGTAGAGCCCGAAGGCGGGTTGCGGCCCGGGCGGCAGCGGCCGCCGCAGACCGCGGCCCCGGACGAGTCGGCCGGACGGCAGGCGCAGCACCCCGGCGGCGGCGGGGTCCCAGGTGGCGGAGACGGTCATCCGGCGAGCCTACGGCGCGTCCGGCCGGTCGCGGGCGGTCGCGGGCGGGGCCGGGCCGGGTGGCAGCACCCGGCCGTTCCGTGCCGCGGGTCCGCGCGGGTCAGGAGGCCGCGTACAGGCCGGTCGGGGCGGGCAGACCGGCGCGGTGTGCCAGAGCGGCGGCCTCCCCGCGCGAGGTCACGCCCAGCTTGCCCAGGATGTTGGCGACGTGGAACTTCACCGTGGACTCGCTGATCAGCAGGGCGCCGGCGATCTCCCGGTTGCGCCGGCCCCGGGCGAGCTGGTCGAGCACCTCCAGCTCCCGGGGCTGCAAGCCCTCCAGGGGGTCCGGCCCGCCGGTCGCCGCCGGGGCGCTCAGCGGCAGGTCGACGGTGACGGTGGTGCCCCAGCCGGGAACGGCGTCCACCGCGAGCCGGCCGCCCACGGCGGTGATCCGGTCCGCCGTCCGGTGCACGGCCAGGGTGTCGGCGCCGAGCAGGCCCGGGCCGTCGTCGCGCACCACGACCCGCAGGACGTCCGCGACGAACTGCCAACTCACGTGCAGGCGCGTCAGACCGTCCTGTTCCATCATGGTGAGCACGGCCGACCGGACGGCCGCCCGGGCGGTGTGCGCGATCTCGGCGGGGAGGGAGCGCCCGCCCGCCGCCGGGGCCGGCAGGTCGAGCCGGACGGGGCTGTGCCGCAGCAGCGGGCGGATCTCGTCCGCGAGCCGGGCGAAGGCGGTGGCGGCGGGCTCCTCGCTCAGCTCCCGGTCGAGGTCGGCGCCCGCGCGCAGGTCCAGCAGCGCGCCGACGGCCAGCTCGGTGGCGCTGCGGCGGGCGGTGGCGTCGTCCAGGGCGGCGGAGCGCAGCGGCGCGAGGATCGCGGAGAGCGCCGAGGCGTGCGCGCCGCTCAGCTCGGCGATGGCCCGGGCCCGGGCACCGGCGGAGGCCCGTGACGTGGCGGCGTACGCGGGGGCGGCGTCGACGGCCCGGTGGTGGGAGTGGGTGACCAGCAGCTCCCAGAGCTGCTGCAGGACGGCGAGCGGCTGGTCGGGCAGCCGCTCGCCGCCCGTCCGGACCAGCACCAGCAGCGCGCCGTTGCTGCCGGGCGGGGCGGCGGAGACCGCGACGGCCGCCCGCGGCCGGCCCGCCAGGACCGCCTCGCCCTGCCAGGGCAGACCGGGTGCCACCGCCTCGGCCAGCCGGGCCAGTTCCCGGGTGGTGATCCGCCCGGTGAGCTCGGTCGGACCGTGGGCGAGGGCGGGGGAGTAGGTGCAGACGCCGCTCAGCTGGGCGAGGGCGGTGTGCGGGACGAGATCGGCGAGGACGCCGGAGAGGCGCGGGAGGAGCTGTGGCCTCGGCGCCCCCAGCACCGCCACCACCTGGGCGAGCACGTCCTCGGGGCGCTCCCAGCCGCGCTGCCGGTGCCCGGGGTGCCCGGCTCCGTCCGGGGCCTGCGCCGCGTTCCCGGCCCTCGCGTGCCCGGTCGCCGCGCTTCCCGCCCCGTCGCCTGCCCCGTGGTTCGCCATGGGTTCCAGCCTAGTCACCCGGTCCGCGCGGGTGCCTGGCCGTTCGGCCAGGCGGAACCGGCCGAACGGCGGGCCGGAGACCGCCCCTCCCGCGACCAGGCTGGAGACCGTCAGACCGACGAACTCTCCGACCAGTGAAGGACAGTGGGACTCCCATGACCAAGGCCATCGCCTTCTCCGCATTCGGCGGCGCGGACGTGCTGCACCCGATCGAGATCGACCTGCCCGCTCCCGGCCCCGGCCGGATCCGGATCGCCGTCCGGGCGGCGGGCGTGAACCCGGTGGACCACAAGCTGCGCAGCGGCGCGATGGAGGGCCTGTTCCCGGTGACCTTCCCGCACGTCGCCGGTTTCGAGGTGGCGGGCGTGGTGGAGGCCGTCGGCGAGGGGGTGGACGAGTGGGCGCCCGGGGACGAGGTGTTCGGCTCGGTCCGCGGCGGCGGCTACGCCGAACACGCCGTGGTGGGCGCCGGCGACGTGGCCCGCAAGCCGGGCGGGCTGAGCTGGGAGCAGGCCGCGGGGCTCCCGGTCGCGGCCGAGACGTCCTGGCGGGCGCTCCACCTGCTGGGCGTGGAGCGCGGCCAGACGCTGCTGGTGCACGGCGCGGCGGGCGGGGTGGGCACGATCCTGCTGCAGTTCGCCCGCTCGCGCGGGATCCGGGTGATCGGCACCGCGAGCGAGGCCAACCACCCGTACCTGCGCGAGCTGGGCGCGATCCCCGTGACGTACGGCGACGGTCTGGCCGAGCGGGTCCGGGCGGTGGCGCCGGAGGGGGTGGACCGGGTGCTGGACGCGGCCGGCCAGGGTGACGTCCTGCCGCTCTCGATCGAGCTGGCCGGCGGACCGGAGCAGGTGCTGACCATCGCCGACCACGAGGGCTCGGCCAAGTACGGCGTGCGGTTCAGCGCCGGCTCGGACACCGTCCACCACCACGGCCCGGCGCTGGCCGCTGTGCTCGCGCTGCACGAGGAGGGCACGCTGCACCTCCCGCTGCACCAGGTGTTCCCGCTGGCGGAGGTGGACCGGGCACACCGGGTGAGCGAGCAGGGGCACGTCCGGGGCAAGCTCGTCCTCACCGTCGGCTGACGCCGGCGCCGGGGCGGTCCGCCGGGTGCCGCGGTCTGCGGCGGGGTGGAACCGCCCCGATCGCGGCCTGACCCAACTGTGCGGCGTGCCGGTGTATCTGACGATCGGTCGGTAGAGTCCGGTGCCATGGCTGATGCGATCGAATCCCCGGGTGCGGGGCGGCTGGCGGGCAAGTCGTGCGTGGTGACGGGTGCGGCGAGCGGGATCGGCCGTGCGGTGGCCGAACGCTTCGCCCGGGAGGGCGCGCGGGTGGTCGCGACGGACCTCGACGCCGAGGGGCTGCGGCGGCTGGCGGACGAGCTGCCGCGGGCGGTCAGTACGGTGGTCGGCGACGTCTCCCGCGAGGACGACGCCCGCCGGATGATCACCGCCGCCGTCGAGCGGCACGGCCGGATCGACGTCCTGGTCGCCAACGCGGGGGTGCTCCCGCTGTCGGAGATCACCGAGGTCGACGCCGAGGAGTGGGACCGGGTGATGGCTGTCGACGGCCGGGGGATGTTCCTCACCTGCAAGTACGCGATCGAGGCGATGGCCGGGCCCGGCGGCGCCGGCGGTGCGATCGTCTGCCTCTCCTCGATCTCCGGCGAGGCCGGCCAGCGCGGACAGGCCGTCTACGGGCCCGCCAAGTTCGTGGCGTCCGGCCTGACCAAGCACCTGGCCGTCGAGTGGGCCGACCGCGGCATCCGGGTCAACGCCGTCGCTCCCGGCACCATCACCACCGAGCGCGTCCGCCGCCTCCAGGACGAGCCGGGCGGCTCCGACTACCTGACGGCGATCGAGAAGCTGCACCCGATGGGCCGGCTTGGCACCCCCGCCGAGGTGGCGGCGGCGGTCCTCTTCCTGGCCTCCGACGACGCCTCCTTCATCACCGGCGCGGTTCTCCCGGTGGACGGCGGGTACCTGGCGCAGTAGGGCTCGCCGGCCCTGGGGCGTGTGTGCGGGTGGTTCCCCGGACCGGTCACCGTGCCCCGGCCGGTCGGCCGACGAGCTCGGCGGGCTCCCCGGAGAAGCCGACCTCGCCCCGGTGCAGCACATGGACGACGGCCGCGCCGGTGAGGCTGCGCGGGAGCGACCGCGCGGTCAGCACGACCGCCCGGCCCTCGGCGGCGGCCGTGTCGAGCAGGTGCGCGTGCAGCCGTGCGGCCACGGCCGGGGCCAGCCCCCGGTCCGGCTCGTCCAGCAGGAGCAGGCGCGGCCGGCCGGCCAACGCACGTGCCAGGGCGACCAGTTGCTGCTGCCCGCCGGAGAGCGTCCCGGCCGGCCGGGGCAGCAGGGCGGTCAGTTCGGGGAGGAGCGCGAGCACGGCCTCGGCGGGGGCGCCGCCGAGGCCGAGGTGCTCGGCCACCGTGAGCGAGGCGAACACCGCCCGCTCCGCCGGTACCAGCGTCAGCCCCAGCCGGACCCGCTGGTGGACACCGAGCGCCGTGACGTCCCGCCCCCGCCAGACCACCCGGCCGGCGGCGGGCCGGACCAGCCCGGCCAGGGCGTGCAGCACGCTGGTCCGCCCGGACCCGTTGCGGCCGAGCAGGACGGTGACCGCACCGGCGGGGAAGGCGAGGTCCACCCCGTGCAGGGCCTCCAGCGGTCCGTAGCGGACGCGGGCGCCGTGGAGTGCGGCTTCGACGGTCATCGGGTGCTCGCCCGGGTCGCCCGGGTCGCCCGGGTCGCTCGGGCGGTGCGGGCGGTGGGGGAGGCGGGGGCCGGCTCGCGGAGGGCTTCCGGTGCTCCCCGGCGGACACGGGTGGCTTCGACGGTCACGGGGCGCCCACCCCGGCCCCCGGCGCGGCCCCGCCCCAGGCCCGGGCCACCCGGGCGTCGGCGAGCACGGCGGCCGCCGGTCCGCAGGCCACCACCCGGCCGCCGGCCATCGCGTACACGGTGTCGGCCAACTCGCCGACCAGGTCGGGGTCGTGCTCGACCAGCAGCAGTGCCATGCCCCGGTCGGCCAGGCCACGCAGGACGGCGGCCAGCCGGGCGGTCTGGGTGGTGTCCAGGCCGGCCGCCGGCTCGTCCAGCAGCAGCACCTGCGGGTCGCCCGCCAGCGCGCGGGCCAGCTCCACCAGGCGCAGCACCCCGGTCGGCTGCCCACCGGCCGGCTCCGCCGCGAGGTCCTGGAGGCCGAACAGGGCGAGTGCGCGTGCCGTCGCCGTGTCGACGGCACGCGCGTCCGGACGGCGGTGGTGCCGCTGCTCGGGGCCGATCCGGACGTTGTCGGCCACCGAGAGGGTCGGGAAGACGGCGATCTGCTGGAAGGTCCGGGCCAGGCCGAGCCGCACCCGGGCGTACGCGGGCAGCCGGGTGACGTCCCGGCCGCCGAGCAGCACCCGGCCGGCGTCCGGGCGGACCGTCCCGGCCAGGCAGTCGAACAGGGTGCTCTTGCCGGCGCCGTTCGGCCCGATCAGTGCGGTGATCCGCCCCGGTGGCGCGGTGAGGTCGACCCCGGCGACGGCCTCGATGCCGCCGTACCGGCGGGTCACACCCCGCGCCGTCAGCCGGGCCCGGCCACTGCCCGGCGGGCTCACGGTCGCGCCTCCTCGCCCCGGGCGGCGGCCTGCCGGGCCGTGATCAGGGTGCGGATCCGGCGGCCGGTCGCGCTCAGGCGGCCCGGCGGCAGCGTGGCGGGCGGGGGCGCCGGGTGGCGGGGGGAGAGGCGGGCGGCGGCGCCGGCGAGACCGCCCGGCAGGCGGCCGATCGCCGCCGCCAGCAGACCCACCGCGACGGCCGACACCCCGGCCACCGTGCCCGCGTCCAGGCCGATCAGCAGCGCGGCGGCCAGCACCGCGCCGAGCGCGCTGTCCGCACCGGCCACCACCACCGCGGCGAACCAGAGCAGCCCGCGCACCGGATCGAACGAGGCCGGGTCGAAGGCGCGCCCGGCCAGGCCCATCAGCCCGCCGCCGAGCGCGGCCAGCGCCGCCCCGGCCACGAAGGCGAACAGCTTCAGCCCGGGCACGTTGACGCCTGCCGCGACCGCGCCCGGTTCGTGGTCGCGCATCGCGGTCAGGGCCCGGCCCGGCCGGCCCCGGTGCAGACCCCGCACCACCAGTAGGCCCAGCCCGAGCAGCACCAGCTCGGCCAGGTAGAAGGCGCGGTCGCCGGCCAGGAAGGCGGGCCGGTCCAGGGTGAGCCCGGTGGTCGCGTACGGCTGCTGGAAGACGAAGCGGCTCATCGCCGTCCCGACCGCGAAGGTGACCAGGGCCAGCGCCGGACCGCGCCGCCGGATCGCCGGCCAGCCGGTGAGCAGTCCGAGCGGGGCGGTGGCCAGCACCGCGAACAGCAGCGCGGGGACGGCGGGCAGCGGCGGGACGGCCGGGATCCGCCCGGACATCAGCAGTGCGGTGCCCAGCGCGCCGAGCCCGGCGTACCCGGCCTGGCCGAGCGAGATCTGCCCGCCGTACCCGGTCACCACCACGATCGAGAGCAGGACCAGGGCGAGCGCGGGCACCAGCAGCGCGCTGCGCAGGTCATTGTCACGGAAGCCCAGCGGCAGCAGGAGCAGCACCAGGCAGACCGCCCGGGCCGCCCGGCCCCCGCCGGCCGGTCCCGGCACCGCGAGCGGGGAACGGTCGCCCGCGCCACCGGTGATCCGCGGGCCGGCCAGCAGCGCGGCGGCCAGTAGCGCCACCACGAACAGGTTGGCCTGCACCGCCTGCACCAGCGGCAGCAGTTGGCCGGACGGCCGCAGCCTGGTCAGCTCGGCCTGCGCGATCCCGAGGCCGAGGCCGGTCACCACCGCCACCGGGATGCTGCGCAGCCGCGCCGCCACCGCGACCGCCATCGTCTCCATCACCAGCAGCGGCAGCCCGTACGGGTCGAGCAGCAGGTACGGCGCGAGGGCGACGCCGACCAGCCCGGCGGTGAAGGAGCCGAACGCCCAGCCCGCCGCCGAGACCCGGTCCGCGTCCAGTCCGGCCAGCCGGGCCAGCCGGCGGTCGTCGACGACGGCCCGCACCTGGAGGCCGAACCGGGTGAAACGGGTGGTGGCGGCCACCGTCAGGGCGAGCACCAGGACGGCGGCGAGCTGCGCCACGGTGTCGGGGCGCAGGGTGTGCCCGCCGGGCAGGTCGATCGGCTCGGCGCCGAACGGGGACGGCGCGCCGCTCAGCGGGGCGGTGCCCCAGACCAGCACCGCCACCCCGATGAGCAGCACGAACACGCCGAGACCGGCCACCATCGTCTCGGCCGTCCCGGCGCCGCGCCGTTGCAGGGGCCGGTAGACCAGGACGTCCAGCAGGCCGCCGAGCGCGGGGGCGACGAGCAGCAGGCAGAAGGCGAGGGCCGGCCAGACCGGCCAGTGCCGGACGACCACCAGGTCGCGCAGCAGATAGGCGATGAGCATCGCCTGGGCACCCTGGGCGAGGTTGAGCACCCCGGTCGCGCGGTGGCAGACGACCAGGCCGATGCCGCTGAGCGCGGCCGCGCTGCCGACGGTGAGACCGGCCAGGGCGAGGTCGACGGTCAGGCCGAGGGAGTCGAGGGGAGGGGTGTCGGGCACGGGTGGCACTCCCTCAGCCGGCCGGGTGGGCCGGGTCGGCGGGGTCGGCGGGCGCGTCCGGGGCGGCCGGTGCGCAGATCCGGCAGGGGGTGAGCCCGCGTGCCCGTACGGCGGCGGCGTCAACCGGCCGCGCGCCGTGCTTGCCGGTCACCAGTGGACAGTCGGGCCGGTGGTAGAGCGTGCCCTCGGCGACGGCGAGCAGACCGGTGCCGGGGGCGGCGGGCTCCTCCGGCGCCGTGGCCTCCTCCGGCTGCTCCGGTTCGACCAGGAGGGTGTAGAGCCGTTCGACCCGTCGGTCGGTCAGGTCGTCCGCGGTGGGCGGGGTCGGCGGGGCCGGCGGCCGACCGGGTGAACGCAGGGCGACCACGATGATGCCCGCCACGATCAGCGCCGCACCCGGGACGGTGGAGGAGGCCAGATAGGGGATCTGCTGTTCGACGAAGGCCTCGCCGGAGACGCCGTACCAGCCCAGGACGCACAGGGCCGCCCCGGCGGCCGCGAGGATCCAGCCCGGCCACTCGCGGGCGCCCGGCGCCGTGCGGGCCGCGCGGACGGCCGAGCGCAGCAGCCCCCGGCCACTCCGCCCGGCCGCCCCGTTCGGAGTGGTATGCGGCTTCTCGCGCTCGGATTGCGATTCGTCCATGGATCCGCCTTCATGGTGTCACGTGCGACATTTCCAGGATCGGCCTGGGACAGCATCCGGAGAGCGGCGGACCGGACCGCGCGGCGCCCCCGAACGGTCGGCGCCGACCCGGGCGGCGCAGCCGAGTTCGTCGAGAGGAACACCATGCGAGTAAGGCAGAGCGGCACCCGTCGGGGCGGCGGCCCGGTCCCGCGACCGGCGGTGGCGCTGTGCGCGCTGCTGCTGGTGGGCGCGGTGGCCGGGTGCAGCAGCAGCTCGTCCGGCTCCTCGCCCTCGGCCTCGGTGTCGATCTCCGCCCCGGCGTCGGGGTCCGTCACGGTGACCGCGACCACCAGCGCCAGTGCCAGTGCCACCGTGAGTGCGGGTGCCACCGCCCCCGCCGATCCGGCGACCGCGACGAACCAGGTCACCGCCAACTGGGAGAAGTTCTTCGACCCCACCACCCCCATCCCCGAAAAGGCGACGCTGCTCCAGAACGGTGACGCGCTGCTTCCGGCGCTCCAGGGCTTCTCGCAGGATCCGCGGGTCGGTCAGGTCAAGGCCAAGGTCACGAACGTGACGTTCACTTCGCCGACCGAGGCCACCGTCACCTACGAACTCTCGCTCCAGGGCACGGTGGTCGCGCCGGACGCCACCGGCCAGGCCGTCCTCGACAACGGCACCTGGAAGGTCTCCCGCTCGTCGCTCTGCGGCCTGCTCGCCCAGGCCGGCGGTGGGAGCGGCGCCGCCGTCCCCGGATGCGGCTGACGGCCCCGCCGTCCCGCCGGGCCGCCGACGCGCACTGCCGTCGGCGGCCCGGCCCTCGCGTCCCCCGGCGCCGCGTCCCCCGGCGCCGCGTCCGCCGCCGCTGCGGGGGCGCCGCCCTCCTCGCGCTGCTGCTCACCGCCGTCACCGCCTGCGGCACCCGGCTGCCGGGGAGCGCCTTCACCCACCGCCCCACGCCGGCCGGCGCGAGCACCGCCGCCGGGGCCAACCCCGCCTCCGACACCGGCGTCACGGCGACCGAGATTCGGATCGGTGTGGTCACCTCGCTCACCAGTCCGGTCGGCAGTGAGGTGTTCAGCGGCCCGCGCTACGGCGCGCAGGCCTTCGTCCAGGCCCTCAACGACCGGGGCGGCCTGCACGGGCGCACCGTCAAGCTGGTGACCTGCGACGACGGCGGCAGCGGCATCGGCAACCAGGACTGCGTGCACCGCTTGATCGACCAGCAGCACGTCTTCGCCTTCGTCTCCGGCAGCGTGCTCGACTACGCGGGTGCGCCGTACGTGAGCGGGAAGGGCGTGCCGGACGTCGGCGGCCAGCCGATCGGCACGGCCTACGACCGCTGGCCGCACCTCTACGGCATCTACGGCAGCGGCGCGCCGCGCGACGGGCAGGCCGTCGGCTGGAACGGGACGCTCTACCAGACCCCCGAGGTGTTCCGTTTCTTCACCGAACGGCTGGGCACCACCAGCGCCGCCGTGGTCGCCTACAACCAGGCCGACTCGGCCCGCTACGCCGCCCAGCTGAAGGCCGGACTGGAGGCGGAGGGCTACCGCGTCCTGATGCAGACGGTCGACTTCGCGCTGCCGAACTTCCAGGCGGTGGCCGCCGCCGTGCGCGCCGACGGCTCGCAGCTGCTCCTCGACGCCATGGACGCCCGGGGCAACGCGGCGCTCTGCCGGGCGCTCGACGAGGCCGGGGTGCGGGTCGCGGCGAAGGCGACCAACGTGCAGAACTGGTCGCAGACCGTCGGCACCGACTACGGCGCCTCACCCGGCTGCCGCAACGCGCTCTGGGCGACCTCGGCCAGCCTCAACTACGAGGACGTGCAGGACCAGGCGGTGCGGGACTTCCGCGCCGCGATGTCCCGCTACTACCCCGACCGCGAACCGCTGCTCTCCGCCTGGGAGCTGGAGGGCTGGGCGGGCGCCCAGTGGCTCACCGACGCGATGGACTCCTGCGGCGCCGACCTCACCCGGGCCTGCGTCGAGCGGTTCATGAACCGTGCCGAGCCGTACGACGCGCACGAACTGATCCTGCCCGCCTCGTTCGTCCCGCAGCCCCCGCCGACCGGGCCGACCCGGGCCTGTCTGAACGCCGCCCGCTGGCAGGACACCGCCTACGGGGGCCGGGGCGGCTGGGTCACCCAGGTGGCCTCGATGACCACCACCTGCTTCGAGGTGCCGCAACTGCCCTACCGGCCGTGACGGGAGCCGACGGCTCCGGGGCGGTACGGCGGGACCACCGCCGCCGGCGACCCGCGCGCCGCTGCGCCCCCCGGAGCGCCCTCAGCCGAGGCGCTCCACCGCGACGATCGCCGCGTCGTCGTCCAGCCGTCCGCCCGCGTGGGCCAGCAGGTCGTGGCGCACCTGCTGCACCAGGGCCTGCGGGGGGTCGGCGGACCAGGCCGTGACGCGCTCGGTGAGCGGGTAGAACCGCCGCCGGGCGTCGCGGGCCTCGATCACGCCGTCGGTGTAGATCAGCAGGCGGTCGCCGGGCAGGAAGGCGAACTCGTCCACCTCGTAGCCGCCCGGGGCGAGTTCGCCCAGCCCGAGCGGTGGCGCCGGCCGGCGGGCGTCCAGCGCGGTGACGCCGTCGGCCCGCAGCCGCAGCGGCGGCGGGTGGCCGCAGTCGATCAGCCGGACCACCGAGCCGTCGTCCGGGATGTCCAGGATGACGGCGGTGATGAACGACTCCTCGCAGTCGTCCGCCGCCGCCCCGGCGGAGGCACTGTCCGGGCCCGACCGGTGGCCGCGACCGGTCCCGTCACCCGGCCGCTCCTCGCAGGGCTGCTCGCCGAGCCGGGCCAGGCCCCAGCGGACGCTGCCGTCCAGATAGCCGGCGAGGTCGGTGAGGTCGGCGTGCAGGTGGGCGGCCGCCCGGAAGGCGCCCAGCAGGAGGGCGGCGTCGCCGAGCGAGGAGAGCCCCTTGCCGCGGACGTCGCCGACCAGCAGCCGGGTGCCGCCGGGGGTGCGGGCCGCCGCGTAGAGGTCGCCGCCGACCTGCGCCTCGGCCTCGGCGGCGAGGTAGACGGAGGCGAGGCGCAAGTGCCCGATCCGGTCCGGCAGCGGGCGCAGCAGGACGCGCTGGGCGGCCTCGGAGACGGAGCGGACCTGCGCCAGCTCCCGTTCGTGCCGGTCGCGCAGCACCCGTAGCGCGACGATCAGCACCGAGACGGCGATCTGCGCGCCGAGCTGGGTCTCGTGGTTGGGAGTGGTGAGCCCGTCGCGCGTGATGCCGATGACGGTGAGGCCGGCGAGCGCGAGCAGGGCGACGGCCGCGGTGGTCCGCGCCCCCGCGAAGGACGCGGTGATCGCGGGGGCCACGATCAGCAGCGGTCCGAGGTGGATCGTCGGCGGTGACAGGACGTCGACCACGGTGATCACGACGATCAGCGCGAGCGGGAGCGCCGTCAGCGCGTGGCGGCCGAGCCGCCACGACCGGCGGCGGTCGCGAGGACCCTGCCGAAGGGGCACCCCTCCTCTGTACACCGTCGGAGCGGTACCCCGCACCCCGGCGTCGGCCCGTTGCCGCCAGCCGGTTGTCGGCGGGCCGTTGCCGGCGGGACGGGACCGGCGCCCCTCGGCCCGGTCCTCGGCTCAGTCCTCGGCGCCGTAGCGGGCCAGGTAGCCGGCGAAGCGGGCGACGTCCTCGTCGGACCACTCGGTGAAGCGGGCGGTGAAGGCGACCCGGCGCTGCTCGCTGGCCTCGCGCAGCAGGGTCAGGCCGGCCTCGGTGGCGCGCAGGATCTGGCCGCGCTGGTCGTCCGGATCGGTCTCGCGGCGCAGCAGGTCGAGCTTCTCCAGCGCGGTGACCTGGCGGCTCACGGTGGACTTGTCGAGCATGAAGTACGAGGCGACGTCGGCGGCCCGGCAGCCGCCGCGCTCGTTGATCAGGTCGAGGATGCTGTAGGTGACCAGGGAGAGGTCCGGGTGCAGCTGGGAGGCCTTGTGCCGGGCACGCCGGGCGAAGGCGGTCAGCTCGCGCTGGATGGTGTCGATCGATGTCTCGCGGCCGGGCACGGCGGTCCTACCTCCTCGGTAATTTGTTGCACTGTACAACGTTTTGGGCTCCGCTGTGCCCGCCGTGTGCTGTCGGGCCACGCCGTCCGCCGCCGTCCTCCGCCCCGTTCCGCGGCCGGCGGCACCCGGCCAGGGGCGCGGGCTCAGCCGGTCGTGGCGCCGTCCGGGGTGCCGGTGCCTCCTGCGGCCTGCCAGGCGCGGGCGGCCGCGATCCGGCGGGTGGCACTCGGATGAGTGGCGAACAGTAGCTCAAGCACCCGGGGCGGGTCGACATCGGACACGTTGGCCACTGCCAGTCTGCGCTGCATGGCGATGAACTGCTCGGCGTCCGAGGTCAGTTCCAGGGCGTGCCGGTCCGCCCGGGCCTCGACCCGGCGGCTCACCGCGCACTGCACCGGCCCCGACAGGGCGCCCAGCAGGGCCGCGCAGGCCGCCATCAGCGGCAGGACGCGCGGATCCGCCGCGTCCGTCGCCCCCGCCGCCGACAGCAGCGGGCCCCAGCCGGTCAGCAGGCCGATCAGGCAGACCACCACGGCCGCCCCCACCGCGCCCAGTACCGTGCCGGTCAGCACGTCCCGGTGCTTCACGTGCCCGAGTTCGTGCGCCACCACCAGCTCCACCTCGCGCGGCTCGGCGGTGGACAGCAGCGTGTCGTAGGCGACGATCCGTCGGGTCGCGCCCAGGCCGGACACGTACGCGTTGAGGGCCGTCGTCCGCCGGGAGGCGTCCGCCACCAGGACGTCCCGCACCCGGACGTCGTCCTGGTCGGCGAGCGCGAGCAGGGCGGTCCGCAGCGGGCCGGGCGCCATCGGGGTGAAGCGGTTGAAGACCGGCTCCACCAGCAGCGGGTAGAGGAAGGAGAGCGCCGCCGTGAGCAGCGCCGCCGCGCCGGCGGCCGGGAGCCACCAGCGGTCCGGCCAGCGGTCGGTGAGCGCGAACAGTCCGAACGCCAGGGGCAGCACCAGGGCCAGGCCCAGCGCCAGTCCGCGCACGGCGTCCACCGCCCAGCCGCCCCAGCCCTGGGTGACCAGGCCGAACCGGGCCCGCACCGTCCGGGCGCCGGCGGCGAACGGCAGCTGGGCCGCCCGGCCGAGGAGGACCAGGGCGGCCGCCCCCGCCAGCACCTCGGCCGTCCGCGAGCCGCCGAACAGGTCGCCGGCGGCCGTCACCAGAGCGGCTCCGGCCGGGCTCAGCCCGAGCAGCAGCGTCAGGAGAAGGCCGGCCAGCCGCCCGCCCAGTGCCCACGGCAACTGGGCACGCCGCAGCGCGCGGCCCCGGGCGCGCTGGGCGGGGGTGAAGTCGGGCGCGCCGGTACCGGCGCCGGGGGCGGGGGTCGCTGAGCCCGGAGGCGGGCTGACCGGATCTGTCATCTGTCGGCTGTCATCCGTAGTCCGTGAGCTGTCGGCCACCCGCTGCCGGGCGCCGTCCGTCGGGCGCTGTCCGTCCGGCCGCGCCCACCGGTTGCCCGTCGGGCGCGGGCCGGCCGGCGGCCGCCGGGATCAGCATGTCACTCCCGCGCCGGCCCGGTGGCGGACTCGGTGCCGCTGCGGAGCAGCCGGTGCCCCAGCTCGACCAGGGCCCTCCCCACGGCGAACGCGTCGCCGACCGCCTCGGCGGGCTCGTCCTGCGGGCTGCGGCGGGCGCGGGTGTCGGCGTGCAGCACGCTGCCGTCGGCGTCGAGCACGGCGTGCACCCGGGTGGTGTCCCGGCCCTCGACGAGGTGCAGGCTCACCTGCCACTCCTTGGTGCGGACGGCCGATCCCTCGTCCTCGGTGAGGGGAGCCGCGGTCGCTGCAGGGGCGGCGTGCACCGGGGCGGCGGCGCCGTCCGCGCGGACGATCACCACCGGGCAGCTGCCGTGCACCGCGCAGTGGGAGCTCACCGAACCCAGCAGCGTGCGGGCGAAGGTGCCGCGCCCCCGGCTGCCGAGCACCAGGAAGTCGGCGTCCGCGGACAGTTCCAGCAGCACCTCGGCCGCGTGGCCGAGGACGAGGCTCTCCTCGATCTCCACCAGCCGGTCCCGGCCGACCACCTCGTCCACCTCGGCGGTCAGCGTGCGCCGGGCCGCCCGCTCGAAGCCGTCGTCCAGCAGCGGCGTGAGCCACCCGTAGAGCGACGGGTACTCCCAGGCCGCCACCGCGTGGACCGCGGCCCCGGTCAGGCCCGCCTGACCGACCGCCCAGCGCAGCGCCGCCTTCGAGGGCGCGGAGCCGTCGATCCCGACCACGATCCGTCGCCGGCCGCCGTTCGCCGCGCCGATTCCCACACCGTCCATGCGCCGTCCACCTCGCCACCTCGGCCCGGGAGCGTGCAGCCCCGGGAGCGTGCACCCCCTCCACGCTGCGCGTCCGGACGGCCGGTGCGCCAGGGACACGACGGCCCGGTGCGGCGGTCGTGGGGGCCCGGGTGTCCTGGTGGGGGTGGTGCCGGCGGTGGCGGGTCGTGGTGGTGGAGCCGGGTGCGGGGGTGCTGCGGGGGCCGGGGCGTCCCGGTGCGGCGGTTGACCAGGCCGGTCCGTCCCCTGCGGTGGAGCCGGGGGGACACCGAGGCGGGCCCGCCGGGCCCGCCGATACGATCGGTCGGGGCTGTCCGGCCCGGTGGGCGCGGGCAGTGGCCGTGAGCTGTGGCGCCGGTCCCGCCGGCGCCACCTGGGGAGAGGGGATCCGGTATGGCAGTCGAACCGTCCGGCGCGCAGGAGGTCCGGCGCGTCGAGGGCCTGGTGTCGGCGCAGGAGAAGGCGATCGCCCTGTTCGCCGAGGCCGAGGCGCGCGAACTGGTGGCGCCCGGGGTGGGCGAGCGCGAGGCGAGCGACCGGATCCGGGATCTCGCCAACGAGATGTTCGGCGCCACCCGGCACTGGCACAAGCGGATCATCCGCTCCGGCCCGAACACCCTGGCCCCGTACCGGGACAACCCGCCGGACCGGGTCATCGGGGCCGACGACGTGGCCTTCGCCGACTTCGGCCCCGTCTTCGAGGAGTACGAGGCGGACTTCGGCCGCACCTACGTCTTCGGCGGCGATCCGCACAAGCGGCGGCTGCTCGCCGACCTGCCGCGGATCTTCGACGCCGGCCGCGCGTTCTTCGCGGCCGACCCGGAGATCACCGGGCGGCAGCTGCACGCCGAGGTCGAGCGGCTGGCCGCCGAGGCGGGCTGGGAGGTCGGCATCTGGCACGCCGGCCACCTCGTGGGCGAGTTCCCGCACGAGGTGAACGACGGGGCCAAGGCCGACTCCTACATCACCCCCGAGAACGAGACGCCGCTGCGCCGCACCGACCGGTCGGGGCGGGTCTGCCACTGGATCCTGGAGCTGCACCTCGTCGACCGGGAGCGCGGCTTCGGCGGCTTCTACGAGCAGTTGCTCGACCTGGCCTGACCGCGGCCCCCGGCCCGCGCTCCGGCCGCCGGGCCCGTCCTGCGCCCCGAGCGCGGGGCGGGCCCGGGGCGGGCGGGCCGTGGAGGCAGACCGAAGGCGATGTGGGGGAATGGCGTAGTCTGACCGCTCTCGAATCGACCCCCGGGGGGACTTCACATGCGCCGAGTCGCGGCCGCCGTCGCACTGCTGCTCGGGCTGATACCCGTGGCCGCCTGCGGGCCGGACGACCCGGCGCCGGCCAAGGCCGCGCCGGCGGGCGACGCGGCGAAGCCCTCAGCGGCCGGGACGGCGCCCGCCTCGCCGTCCGCGAGCGCCTCGGCGCCCCGCCCGGACGGTTCGATCACGGTGGCGTTCGCCGGGGACGTCCACTTCGAGGGCCGCACCGAGGCCCGGCTCGCGGTGAAGGCGCCCGAGCAGGCGCTCGGCCCGATCGCCACGACCCTCTCCGACGCGGACCTCGCCGTCCTCAACCTGGAGACCGCGATCACCGACCGGGGTGCCCCCGAGCCGAAGACGTACACCTTCCGCACCTCGCCCAAGGCGCTCACCGCCCTCAAGGACTCCGGCGTCGACGTCGTCTCGATGGCCAACAACCACGCCGTGGACTTCGGCGCGGACGGGCTCACCGACACGCTCGCCGCCAAGGACTCCGCGCCGATCCCGGTCGTCGGCGTCGGCCGCAACGCCAAGGAGGCGTACGCCCCGTACGTCACCACCGTGCGCGGGGTGAAGGTCGCGGTGCTCGCGGCCAGCCAGGTCGAGGACCTGACGAACCAGAAGTGGCGGGCCGGCGCCACCAAGCCGGGCATCGCCTCGGCGCTGGACGCCGCCGCGCTGGTCAAGGCGGTGGAGGAGGCGAAGAAGCAGGCGCCCGTCGTGCTCGTGTACCTGCACTGGGGCGACGAGGGCAAGGCCTGTCCGACCGGCGCCCAGAGCGCCATCGCCAAGAAGCTCGCCACCGCCGGGGCCACCGCTGTGGTCGGCACCCACGCCCACACCATGCTGGGCTCGGGCATACTCGGCTCCACCTACATCGGCTACGGCTTCGGCAACTTCCTCTGGTACGGCACCTCCGACTACGCCAACTCCAACGAGACCGGCGTGACGACGCTGACCCTGACCGCGGCCGGCAAGGTCACCGGCGAGGTGTTCACGCCCGCCACCGTCGACGGCCAGGGCGTGCCCGTCCCGCAGACCGGCGCCGCCGCGACGGCCGCGCTCAAGCGCCGCGACGGCCTGCGGGGCTGCACCGGGCTGGCCCCGGTGGCGGGCGCGACGCGCTGAGGCCGTGGACGTGGCCGCGCTCAGACGCGGCGACGGTCCGCCGGGCCGAGGTCGTGCGGGTCGCGGGTGGTGAGCGCCTCGGCCACCGGCCGCCCACCGCCCGCCGACCGGGCGAGCCGCTCGCGGACCTGCCCCGGGGTGCGCGGCCGCCACCCCGGGCCGTAGCAGCAGCGCGAGTGGAAGGTCACCCCCGCGGCGAGCAGGGCCGTCAGGGCCCGCCACCCCGCGGTGTCCCGGCGTCGCGGGACCGCCAGGTCCTGGCCCGCGTCGACCAGTTCGCCGCCGCAGCGCACGCAGACGTCCCGCCCCGGGGCGCCGTGCCGCTTCACGGACAGCCGGCACGGCAGGCAGACGAAGTGTCGTCGCGAGGTCCGGCTCCGGGTGCACATGCCGCTCACGGTAGGCGCGCGCCATGCCGTCGGCACCCGGATTTCCGGGCGGGCGGCCGCCGGGGGCGGCCCGGGGCCCGCGGCGGCGTGAGAGGGTCGAAGCGGAAGACGTGGTGGTCACGGGTGCGGAGGAGAGCCGGCCGATGACGGAGTGGAAGACGTACGGCCGGCGGCCGGTCTACGAGTCGCCCTGGGTGGAGCTGTGGCTGGACGACGTGGAGATCCCCGGGGTCGGGCGGGTCGACCACCATGTGGTGCGGATGCCGAAGGCCTGCACCACGGCGGTCGTGACCGATGACGCGGGCCGGTTCCTGCTGCTCTACCGGCACCGGTTCATCACCGGGCAGTGGGGGTGGGAGGTGCCGGCCGGGTGGGCGGAGCCGGGCGAGGAGCCGGCGGCGGCCGCCGCCCGGGAGGTCGAGGAGGAGACCGGGTGGCGACCGGGCCGGGTGGAGCCGCTGGTCGGGTTCAACGCGATGTCCGGCATCTCGACGATGCGCTTCCACGCGTTCCACATGACCGGCTGTACCCGGATCGGCGAGCCGACCGACCGGAGCGAGGCGACCCGGGTCGAGTGGGTGGCGGAGGAGGACGTGGTCGAGCTGCTGGCCGCCGGGGAGGTGCCCGAGGGGGCGTCGCTCGCGGCGCTGTCCTACTTCCTCGGGCCGTACCGCCTGGCGCGGCGGCGGCGGTCGGCCGACTGACCGCCGCCGGTCGCGACGGCCGGTGCGCTCACTCCCGGTGGTTAGCCTCGCCGTGCTTCCAGTAGCCCTTCGCGTGGACCCGGTCGCGGGGGAGGCCCAGGTCGCCGAGGAGGTGGCGGCGGAGGGTTCCGACGGCGACGGCCTCACCGGCGATCCAGGCGGCGGAGCCGGTGGTTCCCGCGGGGCCGGCAGGGTCAGGGCCGGTCAGGACGTCGGCGGCGAGGACGGCGTCGGTGAGGAGCCGGCCCTTGGGGTGGGCGCCGTCGCGGGGGAGCCAGGTGGTGGTGAGCTCGGCGGCGGTGCCGAGCGGCAGCGCGTCGGCGCCGGTGGCGATCTCGAAGTAGGCGAAGGCCCTTACCGTGCTGGGCAGTTGATCGAGAATAGTGAGCGCGGCGGGCAGCGCGCTCTCGTCGGCGGCGAGGAGCAGCCGGGTGACGCCGTCCAGGTCGGGCCGGCGGCCGCGCGGGCCGGCGAGGACGGCCCGGTCGCCGGGTCGGGCGATGGACGCCCAGCGGGCCAGGGGTCCGTTGCCGTGCAGGACGATGTCGATGTCCACCTCGCGCTCGGCGGGTCGGTGCCGGCGGATGGTGTAGGCCCGGGACGGGCCCTCGGGGATGGCCAACTTGACCCACTGGGTGGGGTGTTCGATCCCGAGGTCGGGCAGCGTCGGGCCGCTGAAGGTGATCCGGGTGAGGGTGGAGGTCAGCGGGGTGGTGGCGATGACCTCGACGTCGTGGGCCGGGCGGGGGCGTCGGAACATGATGACTCCTGAGCGGGCCCGGAGGTGGACTCGGGCCGGGTGAAGGGGAGTTCGGTGACGGAGGGGCCGGGGCGCGCCACGGCGAACGGCCGCACGGCGGTGCGGTGCGGCAGCCGCGCGGTGGCGGGTGATGGCGGGTGGTGCCCGGAGTGGGCGCCCGGATCAGTGCGTGAAGCGGGCGAGCTGCCGGTCGAGCAGGGTGTCGACGAAGGCCCGGTCGAGCGGGCGGCGCAGCACCAGGGCGCGGTGGTAGAGCGGGGCGAGCAGGGCGTCCAGGAGTGCGGCGGCCTCGTCCTCGGAGGTGCCGAGGCAGGCCCGGGTGTGCGCGACGTCCCGCTCGCGGAGCGGGTCGAGGAAGCCGGTGTGCAGCAACTCAGCTGTCCGGGAGTCGAGTTGGGCGTGCCCGAGGAGGGCCTGCAGGACTCGGCCGGCCGGTTCCTCGCCGAGGAAGACGGCGAAGCGGTGCAGGTAGACGCGCAGGTCGGCCGGGGTGGCCGGGGAGTCGGGCCAGACCAGGGCGGGACCGGAGTCCAGCGCCAGGTTGTCGAAGAGGATGTCGACCTTGGACTTCCACCAGCGGTAGATGGTCTGCTTGGCGACGCCCGCCGCCGCGGCGATGCCCTCGATGGTGAGGCCCTCGAAGCCGTGCTCGACCAGGAGGTCGTCGGCGGCGTTCAGCACGGCCAGGCGCGCGGCCTCGCTGCGGCGACCGCCGGTACTCGCGCTGCTGCTGCCGGTGGCGGGGCGGGGCTGGGCGGCGATGGCGCTGCGGTCCTCACGGGCGGGCCGCTGCGGGAGCCGGCCGGGGTGCTGGGTCGGGCCCATCCTCTCACGCCTCCTCCGCCGCGAGGGGCGTCGGCCGTGCGCGACGGCCGGTCAGGCCGGCCGCGACGCCGACGGCCAGTACCGCGACCAGCGCGCTGAAGACGACCCCTGCCGTGCGCAGGTCGGTGGCCCGGATCAGGAGCCCGACGCCCACCACCGGTACCGAGAGCATCGTGTACAGGACGGCGAAGTAGGCCGAGATCGCCTCGCCGCGCCGTCGCGGTTCGACGCCCCCGTTGATGGTGGCGAGCCCGGTGGCGACGGCGGTACCGGTGGCGAGGCCGTTGAGCACCGCGCCGAGGAGCAGCGGCGGCAGCGTCCCGGTGAGCAGCGCGGTGGCGACCAGGGCCGCCGCCACGACGAGCCCGGCGCAGGCGGCGGGCAGGGCGCGGGGGCCGGGCAGCACGCGGGCGAGTACCTGGCCGGCCCCGGTGGCGACGAAGGCGAGGCAGGCGACCAGGCCGGTGAGCGCGTGGTGGTGGATGCCGAGGACGGTGGCGAGGAAGAGCCCGCTGACGGAGGTGAGGACGCCGAGGGCGGCGAAGCCGGACCCGGCGGTCAGGGCGGCGCGCAGCAGGGCGGGCCGGATGGCGGTCGGGACGAGCGGCGGCTCGAAGGGCGGGGGGAGCGCGGCGCCGGTGCTCCCCGGGGCGTTCCCGGGGGTCTCGCGACGGGCCTTGCGGGAGGCCGTGCGAGGGGGCGTGTGAACGGCCGTGTGGTGGGCCTCGCGGAGGGCCTTGCGGGGTCCGCCGCCGGGCGCGCTCTCCGGGACGGCGAAGAGGCCGAGCAGGGCGACCGCGGTGAGGGCGAGCATCACCGTCCAGGGCAGCCGCAGCGGGGAGCCGGCCCATTCGGCGAGGATCCCGGAGAGCAGCGTGCCGCCGGCCAGTCCGCCCATGTTGGCGGCGAGCGCGAGGGTCTGCGCCCGCAGCCGGCGCTCCGGCGGAGCGAGGTCGAGCAGGGCCGCGGTGGCGGCGCCGGTGACCAGGGCGGCGGCGAGGCCGGACACCACCCGGGCGACGAGCAGCCAGGGCAGGGCGGAGGCGGCCTCGAAGAGTCCGGCGGCGGACGCGGCGAGGAGCAGGGCGCCGGCCAGGACGGGGCGGCGGCCGATCCGGTCGGAGAGGCGGCCGAGCGTGAGCAGGCCCACGACGACTCCGGCGGCGTAGACGGCGAAGGTCACCGTGACCATCAACGGCGATAAGCCGAAGGCCTGTTGGTAGATCGGATAGAGCGGGGTCGGGACGGTGGTGCCCGCCATGGTGACCCAGAAGGCGAGGGCGATGGCGGCCCGGGCGAGCGGAGTCGCCGGGGTGGGCGGGGCGGACGGGGCTGTGGCCGCCGCCGGGGGGCTGTCGGGGGGCGCGGAAGGCACGGATGTGCTCCTCGGGTGAGGGAGGTGAGGCCTGGCGGGGCGGGAGCTCCGCGCGGGGCGGAGTCGGCGCAGCGCGGGGCGGGCCCCGGAGGCGAAAGTAGACGCAACGTTGCGTTGCGATTTGAACGTAGCACTGGACGCAACGTTGCGTCCAGGCTCGATGGGAGCACCCCGGTCGACCCCGGTGAGGAATGGCGGCCGCCGCCGCGAGTTGACGGACTCGCAGTTCGGCGGCGCACACGAACGGGCGTGTTAGGTTAGCCTTGCCTAATGTTGCCGCTCAAGGGGAGTTCGGGGAGGGGGTGTCCAGGTGCGACTGCCCGAATCAGCGGGCCTGGTCGCGAACCTGCGGCCGGGAACCCCGCCCGCCCCGGTGCTCCGCCCCTAACCGGACGGAACCGGTGTTCGGACGGCGGCGCCACCCGCGTCGCCCGACCGGCTCGCACGCGGCCGCCGAGGGCCGACTGCCCCGCGTCCACCGGAGGCCGAGGCTCCGGACCACCAGCGACCCTCGCGCCACCCGGGCGAACCGTTCACCCGGCCCCGAACCGCCCCACCCGCCGACCGCCCCGACCGGGGAACCCGGCGGCCACTCGCAGACTGGGAGGATCCAGGTGACCACCGTGCACCACGCCCCCGCCGGGACGGACCACACCGTCATCGGCGCGGCCAGCGGGCTGCTGGGCCAGTACCGGGCCGCGCCCGACGAGGCGTTCTTCGCCTCGCCGACCCGCACGCTGCTCGCCGAGGGCGTGCACGCCAGGGTGGTGCAGGACGAGCGCCCGCTGCCGGTGCGGGTCGCCGAGACACTGGCCCGGGCGCGCCGTGACGGGGTCCGGCAGCCGCTGGTGATGGGCGCGGTGGCGTTCGACCACGACAGCAGGGCCGAACTGGCCGTGCCCGCCGGGCTGCGCGTCTGCGGCGCGCTGCGGGACGACCCGCTGATCGCCCTGCCCGCCCCGGCCGCCGAGCCGGTGGAGTGGCGGGTCCGTCCGGTGCCCGAGCCCGAGGTGTACGGGGCGGGCGTCGCCGAGGCCGTCCGGCGTGTGCGGGCGGGCGAGTTGAGCAAGGTCGTGCTCGCCCGGACACTCGAACTGAGTGCCGGTCGCCCGCTCGACCTGCCCGCGATCCTCCAGCGGCTGGCCCGCCGCGACCCGAGCGGCTACACCTTCGCGGTGCCCGCTGGGGCGGGCCGCACCCTGATCGGCGCCAGCCCCGAACTGCTGCTCTCGCGCCGCGGCACCACGGTGGTGGCGAACCCGCTGGCCGGTTCGGTGCCGCGCACCGCCGACCTGGGCGAGGACGTCCGCCGGGCCGCCGCGCTGCTGGAGTCCCCGAAGGACCTGCGCGAGCACGCCTTCGTGGTGGACGCCATCCGCGTGGCGCTGGCCCCGTACTGCCGGACGCTGCTGGTGCCGGCCGCCCCGACCCTGGTCCGGACCGCCGCCATGTGGCACCTGGCGACCACGATCACCGCCGAACTGGCCGACCCGGCCGTGTCGGCGCTGGAGCTGGCCACCGCCCTGCACCCGACCCCGGCGGTCTGCGGGTCGCCGACGCCGGCGGCGCGGCGGGCGATCGGCGAGATCGAGCCGTTCGACCGCGGACTGTACGCCGGGATGGTCGGCTGGGGCGACGCGGACGGTGACGGCGAGTGGGTGGTGACCCTGCGCTGCGCGGAGGCCGACGAGGGCACGCTGCGGGTGTTCGCCGGGGCGGGCGTCGTCGCCGAGTCCCGGCCGGAGGCCGAACTGGCCGAGACCAGCGCCAAGTTCCGCACCTTCCTGGACGCCGCGGGGGTGCCGCGGTGAGGGTCCGGGCGGCGGCCGAAGCTCGCTGTGCGGCACTCGGGTGCGGGGCCGGCCGTCGCGGTCGGCCCCGGCTGACGACCCGGGCCCTACGGCAGGTCGATCCGCTCGGTCCGGTAGGCCCCGATCACCTCGATCCCCTTGCTCCCCGTGATGCCGTCCAGCGGCAGCGACTCCGTGTACGGGGCGGTGGCGGGGAGCCCGATGCCGGACAGCGAGCCGACCACCTCGATGCCCCAGTACTCCGGCTGCGCAAGGTAGACCCGGGGCGACAGCCGGACGGTCATGTTCAGGTAGGGCTTGGTCCCGTTCACCACGAGGATGAACGTGCCCGGGACGATCCCCGGGACGGCCTTCGCCTCCTCGAAGTCGATCAGGCGCACGGACTCCGGCGCCGGCCGCTCTGCAAAGTTCTCCGCCATGGTGAACCCTTTCGTCACCGCGATGCCCTCAGGCCTTCCGACGACGCAGGCTAGCTGACGGTCGCTCACGAACGATGCCTGCCGCGCGCGTACGAGGGCGCCCGCATGCCCGACACCCGCCCGGCGGATCCGACCGCTCGGGAGAGCGGTGTCTCCGTGGCTGCCGCGAAGGCGACGAAGTCGGCCCAGGCGGCGGGGGAGAAGGCGAGCTGCGGCCCGCTCCGGTCTTTCGAGTCCCGGACGCGCACGGCGGTCGTCATGGCGGCGACCTCGATACAGGCGCCGCCCTCGGTGCCGCTGTGGCTGGAGGTGAACCACGCGAGCTCAGTACTCATTGCCCCTCCGCCAACGCGCCGATGAACCGCGCCGAGGCCTTGGAGCCGAAGCCCCCTGGTCCTCGACCGGCTCGGGCTCCGAGGGGAGGGCGGGTGTGGGTCGGGGTGGGGGCGAAGCATGAGAAACCGCACGTCCGGGTGAAACCGGCCGGGGTGGTGGTGTGCGCCGGGGCTTCGGTCCGGTCGGGGCGGGTGCCGTGAGTGTCGGGCGGTGGAGCGCGGGGTCGCTGTGATGAGCTGAGGGCTGCCGTGCCCTCCGGTCCCGTGCGGCAGCCGTTCCGGTCCTGCTGGACCGTCCTCCTGAGGGGAGACGCTCGTGCGCAGTCGTGTCGGAGCCGGGGTGCTGGCTCTGCTCCTGGGGTCCGGTGCCGTCGCGGGCTGTTCGTCGGCGCCGGCGCCCCCGGCCACGTCGGCCGCCCCGAGCTCTGCCGCCGCCTCGGCAGTCGCCTCCCCCACCGCCTCCGCCACCGCCTCCGCCCCGGCCACGCCCGGTGCCGCGCCGTCGGTGGCCGTCCGGGCGACGGTCACCGAGGAGTTGGCGGCGCCCTGGGGCCTGGTGGTGCTGCCCGACGGGGACCTGCTGGTGTCCGAGCGGGACGACGGACGGATCGTCCGGGTCGCGGCGAAGGACGGCGCCCGCACCGGGACCGGGACCGTCCCCGGGGTGGTCTCCGGCGGCGAGGGCGGCTTGCTGGGCCTCGCGTTGTCGCCCGGCTACGCCACCGACCACCTGGTGTACGGCTACTTCAGCACCGCCGCGGACAATCGCGTCGTCCGTCTGACGTACGACCCGACGCGGCCGCCGAAGCAGCAACTCGGCACGCCCGAGGCCCTCCTGACGGGCATCCCGCACGGGCCCCGGCACAACGGCGGGCGGATCGCCTTCGGCCCCGACGGCCTGCTCTACGTGGGCACCGGGGACAGCGGCGACACCGGGCTCGCCCAGGACAAGGGCTCGCTCGGCGGCAAGATCCTGCGGCTCGCCCCGGACGGCACCCCCGCTCCCGGCAACCCCTTCCCCGGCTCGCCCGTGTACTCCTACGGCCACCGCAATGTGCAGGGGCTCACCTGGGATCCCCAAGGGCGGCTCTGGGCCTCGGAGTTCGGCCAGGACACCTGGGACGAGCTGAACCTGATCAAGGCCGGCGGCGACTACGGCTGGCCGGTGGTCGAGGGCACCGGGAACCGCCCCGACTTCATCGACCCGGTGGCCCAGTGGCATACCGCCGACGCGTCCCCGAGCGGTATCGCCTACGCCGACGGCGCCGTCTGGATCGCCGCGCTGCGGGGTACCCGGCTCTGGCGCGTCCCGCTCGACGGTGACCGCGCGGCGGGGGCTCCGGAGGCGTTCCTCGGCGACGCCTACGGGCGGCTGCGCACGGTGGTCGCGGACCGGGACGGCACGCTGTTGCTGGTCACCAACAACACCGACGGGCGCGGGGACTCGCGCTCCGGCGACGACCGGATCCTGCGCCTGACCGTCTCCTAGCGGCGCGGCCGGTCCCCGCGGTCCCGGCCGCTTCTGACATGCTCGGATCGAGTGCGTGGTCCGCCGACCGGTCGGCGTGGTTCGCCCGCAGATCGCTTGTGCTGGAGGGGAGTTGGGACCCCTCCGGGCCGTCGGCCGGGGTGGCGGCCGCGTCGTCGTCCCCGCTGATCGTTCACTCGTTCGATGGGTTTGAAGCGGCTGGTCCGCAGGAGCGGCCCCCCGGCGGCCGCGTTGTCAGTGTGTCCCGTTACGTTCCTCCCATCGCAGACCAGCAGCTGGGAGGAGAGCGGCCGTGACGTGGGTGGAAGCGGGGACGGGCGGCTATCAAGTCGCGCTCGACGCGGAGGGCAGGGTGGTGTGCCGCAACGCGGCCGGCCGCCCGTTGAAGTCCCTTCCGTCGAAGCTGAACGACGATCCGGTGGTCACCGGGCTCAAGCAGCTCACCGAGTGGCTCGCCGCGCACCGGCGCGGCTGCCTGGAGGACGTCGAGCGGTGGATGGTCCGCTCGCTGCCCGTCCCCGCCGCGGTCCTGGTCGCGGTCTGGCCGGACGAGGCCTGGCAGGAGGTCCTGCGCGACCTGGTGGTGACGGGCGCGGACGGCGAGGTCGCCGGGTTCCTGCGCGGCGCCGACGCCGAACGCGGCCTCGGGCTCGTCGACCTCGACGGGGACACCGTGCGCCTCACCGACGGCGAGATCCTGATACCCCACCCCGTCCTCCTGGAGGACTTGGACGAGCTGCGCGAGTTCGCCGTCGAGCTCGGGGTCTCCCAGCAGGTGCAGCAGCTGTACCGGGAGGTCTGGCACCGCCCGGCGGAGGCCGCGTCCGGTACCGAGGTCACCAGCTACGCCGGCGGCCGCTACAACGCCCTGCGCGACCTGCTCGGCCGCTGCGCCCGGCTCGGCTACCGGGTGCGCGGCGGCTACGCCGTGCTGCCCGTGGTCGAGGGCGGCCGCGCGCTGGAGGCCCGCGTCTGGGTCGGGGACTACTACGAGTACGACGAGTGCGAGACCGGCGCGCTCAGCTGGGCCGGCCCGGACGGCACGATCCTGCCGGCGGCCGAGGTCGGGCCGGTCGCCTGGTCCGAGGGCATGCGGATGGCCGCCGCGCTGTACGCCGGCCGCACGATCGAAGGGGAGGAGCCCGCATGAGCACCACCGAACTGCACGAGCGCCTGCTGGATGCCGGAGCGGTCCTCCCGGCGGGCACGCTGCCCGGCGCCGGGCAGCCCGACAGTGCCGCCGACGTCCTCACCGCCCGCAGCTACGCCCACCCGGCGCTCGACGGGCGCCGGATCGTCCGGCTCGTCCCGGGCGCGCTCGGGCCCGCCGAGGACCTGGCGGTCGACTTCCTCGGCCTGAAGCCGGCGGCGGAGCCGGCCGAGGTCGGCCAGGTCCGCCAGGAGGCGCTGGGCTTCCCCGCCTGGGCGCTGGTCCACGACCCGGCGAACGGCCACCACGCGCTCGCCCTGGTCAAGGAGATGGAGCGGCTCGCCCGGCAGGCGAAGTCCAAGCCCGGCCACGCCAAGGACGGCTTCGACGAGCTCGCCGTGCGCCTCGGCCGCGCGGTGCCGCACTTCCTGCCGACCTACTGCGAGGAGGTCGGCAGGATCTTCGTCGAACAGGGCAACCAGACCTACGCCGGCACCTTCTTCGGCAAGGCCCGCGAGGCCGAGCGCACCCACAGCCTCGCCGTGGACGAGGAGCGGCTGCGCGCCGTCTTCCTGGAGTTCGCGCTGGCCGGCGCGCTCACCGTCAAGGCGCTGCGCCAGTACGTGAAGGAGCTGAGCGGCCGGCTCGACCCGCTGACCGCCTGGCAGCGCTTCCGCCAGCTCTGCACCGAGCGCTCGGCCGCCGGCATGGCCCCCTACGCGGGGATCGCCGAGGACGCCCGCGCCCTGATCCGGGCCGCCGGGCTCGACCGCACCGAGCACGAGCAGGCCCTGCTCGCCGAGCTGCTCGCCTCCCCCGCCGTCAACCGCGCGCCCGGCGCCTTCTGGAAGTCCTGGCACGGCGCCGTCATCGAGCTGGCCCGGCGTGACGAGGGCGTCCGCGCCCGGCTGCTGGAGATCATGCCCGACCCGGCCGGGGTCTCCGACCAGAGCGCCCAGGACGCCTCCTGGCTCGCCGTGCTCGCCGAGAGCGGCGCCGAGCAGCTGCTGACCGGCCTGCCCGCCGGCGGCGCGGCGGGCCGGGCCGGGACCACCCCGGCCGCGGCCGTCTGGCTGCAGCGCTGGGTGGGCCACATCGGCCGGGGCTGGCGCACCAACGGGCTCAACGCCGAGACCGTCGCGCTGGCCGCCCGGATGACCGGGCGGCTGCGAGCCGACGGCATCCCGGTCGACCTCTTCACCGGGACGCGGCGCAGCCCCCACCAGATCGAGCTGCTCGACCTGCTGCTCGCCGAGGGCGTCCCGGTCGCCGACCCGGCCGACGGGCAGAGCCTCGGCCTCGGCGACTGGGTGCGCGAGTCCGGGCCCGGCGGCCGCACCCTCGCCGCGGTGGCCGCCGACCCGCGGTTCCGCGCCCTGCTGCGCTCCGGCGTGCCCAACAGCTGGACGGCCGCCGCGCACAAGCAGCTGGCCGCCCTCCCGGTGCTGCGCGAGCTGTTCGTCGAGTGGTCCGACGCCCGGGCCGACGAACTCCTGGCCGTGCGCGGCCTGGCGAGCGCCGCCGAACTGCTGAAGGACCTGCGGAGCAGCCGCGGCGCGATCCGCACCGAGAACCCGGCCGCCGCCGAGCGGATCGCCGGCCTCGACGTCACCGGACTGCTCGCCCGCACGCTGCGCACCGGCATCCTCGACGAGCTCGGCTGGCCCGCGCTGGAGGAGGCACTCGTCCGGCTCGGCATCGAGGCGGGCGAGGCACCGGGCGGCCCCGAGGGCAGGGAACTGCCCGACGGCCTCTGCGTCGAGGAGGCCTGGCCGCAGCTGGTCCTGGAGCTCGGGAACCGCGTCGTGGTGGTCGGTCCGCAGGGCATCCTGCTGGAGCACACCCTGCGCATCCCCGACAAGCTGGAGCGCTGGCAGCGGCCCCGGCTGCGCTTCGTCGACGGCGAGCTGCTGGTCGCCTGGTACCGGGAGAACAAGCAGTTCGCCTACTGGTCCGGCCGCCCCACCGAGACCTTCGAACTGGGCGGGGAGACCATCGTCCGCTACTACGGCGGCCGGGACGACCCGGAGATCCCGTCGATCCCGCTGTCCGGCGGGGGCCGGACCACCGGCGAGCGCCCGCTGCACGTCGGTGACACCCGGATGCCCGCCGAGGCGCGGGTGATCGGCGACGGCACCGGTCACTGGACGGTCCGCCCGAGCCGGTCCGGTGACGTCCTCACCGAACTGGACGCGGCCACCGGCGCGCTGGGCCGCGCCGCCGAACCGCCCAGGATCGCCGCCACCGCGGCGGCCGGCCGGCTCGACCTCGACCGCACGTCGCTGCTGCCGATGCAGCCCGGTCTGGAGGCCACCCCGCTCGGCACCGACGGCGTCGTGCTCGGCAGCTGGGTCCGGGTCGACGGGGCCAAGGTCACCACCGGCACCGCCGACGGCACCACCCTCGCCCTGGCCGGAAAGGGCCGGCGCGCCGATCGGTTCCCGCTCGGGCGGCTCGGCCTGCCCGGTGACGCCCACCCGCTGGTCGTCGAGGAGCGCGG
Organism: Kitasatospora sp. NPDC005748; assembly: GCF_040630735.1. Taxonomy (NCBI): domain Bacteria; kingdom Bacillati; phylum Actinomycetota; class Actinomycetes; order Kitasatosporales; family Streptomycetaceae; genus Kitasatospora; species Kitasatospora sp. NPDC005748. The sequence goes on along the minus strand of NZ_JBEXYD010000010.1, from coordinate 95,788 downwards.
CGGCGATCTCGGCCTCGCCCTGCCGGACGCCGACGGCAGCGGCGCCGACACCAGCACCGACCTGCAGACCTGCCGGCCCGGTGGTCTGGCGGCCGCCGGTACCGCGTTCGTCCCCCCGCTCGCCCACTGGCACGCCCTGCGGCCGCGCGACGAGGCGGGCTCGCTGGTCCTGCGCGGTCTGACCGACGAGCAGGCCGCCCGGCTGATCGACGCCGCCTGGCCGACGGACGCCGAACCGCCCGCGGAGGCGGAGCAGCGCTGGCTCACCGTCCAGGGCGTGCGGCGCCCGCTGGCGGTGGGCAAGGCCGCCCGGCAGTCCGTGCCGGTCGAGGCCGTCGGCGCCGTGCTGCCCGGCGTCGGCCACCCGCTGCTGCGGGCCGGCGTCGCCGGCCTCGCCCGGTCCGCCGCCGAACTGCTCGACCTCGCCGCCCGGTTCGTCCCGCAGCCCGAGGCCGAGGCCCGCCCCGAGCCCGGCACCGCCCGGGCGGGCGCCGCCTACCGGCCCGAGCACGGGCGTGACCAGGACCTGCGCGAGGCGGTGGAGATCCTGCTGCCCGACACCTCGGGCTTCGGCCGCTCCTGGGAGCACGGGGACCACTGGCGGGTGCTCGGCAACCTGCGCACCGTCCTCGGCGTCCTCACCGGGCCACCGGCCGTGGCGCCCGGTACCGAGGGCTGGTCCGCCCCGCTCCGGGTCGAGCTGGAGGGGGACGACAACCACCACGGCTGGCTGAGCCTCCTCGGTCACCTCGGCACCCTCGCCTACGCCGCGGCCGCCCCGCTCACCGGCGTGGCCGAGCGGTCGGCGCTCGCCCTGCTGCTGACCGAGCTCACCCGCGGCCTGCTCGCCGACCGCGGCGCCACCCTGCGCGAGGTGGTGCTGACCGAGCCGCTCGCCGACTTCGTCGACCCGGACGGCACCAGCCGCAAGCACCCGTCCCGGGCCGGCCAGGTGTTCCGGCACGGGGAGCGGACGGTCGTCGTCCTCGGCTGCCGCCACCACCGCGAGGACCGGGTGAACTGGCTCGCCGTCGACCACGACCCGAGCGGCGCCTTCGGGCCGGTCGCCCACTTCGGCACCGCCGGGGAGCGCAACACCGAGGAGGTCGTCACCGCCGACTGGACGGCGCGGTTCACCGCCCTGCTCGCCCTGCACGGCGGGTTCGTCCGGGAGGCCGGGCAGGCCGCCGCCTTCGGTGCGGCGACCGGCATCGGCGCCACCCGGGCCGCCCTGCTGCTCAGCCCCACCAACACCCTGTTCGGGTGGTACGGCAACGTGCTCCCCGCCGACCGGCTCAAGGAGTACGGTCTCAAGTCGGCCGAGGCCAAGGCCGCCCGGGACTGGCTGCGCGGTCGCGACCGGGCCGGCCTCCGCGCCGTCTGGACGGCGCTCCTGCCCGCCGACCCGAAGGCGCTCTGGACGGACGGCCCCGACACCGCGGCCGGAGCCGAGCGGTGGACGGAGCGGTTCGGACGGCTCGTCACCCTGCCCGAGGAGGCCCAGGCCACCGTCAACGGTGCCGGGATCAACCACATCGAAGAGGTCCTCAACCCGACCCGGACGCCCTGGCTCAACCGCACCACCGGCTACCGGGTGCGGGCCACCCAGGACGGCGGGCCGGTCCAGCTGGTCGCCGACGACCCGCACGCCCTGCCCGGCGACACCGGTCTGGGCGGGTCCGTCGACGCCCTGCGCTGGCTCGCCTACCACCTGCCCGCCGACAGCCCGCTGCGCCCGCTGCTGCCGCAGGCCGCCGCGGCGCTGCGGGCCCGGCTGGCCGACCCGGAGCTGCTGCTGAACTACGACCTGCACCGCACCGCCAAGGGCGAGAAGCTGTCGCCGGTGCTGCGCACCCGCTTCGGGCTGCCGGCCGAGGGCGGGGCCGACGCCGACGGTCTGGTCCGCTGTGGGGAGGCCCTCGTGCTCGCCCCCGGCCGCACCGAGGACGAGCAGGTCTGGCTGCGCCCGGCCGGGCTCACCGGCGGGGACGATCCGGTGCTGGAGCTGCTGGCCGGGCTCGTCGACGGCTACTGGTTCACCAGTCAGCGCCCCGCCCTGGCGGCCATCCTGGACGGCGAGCTGGAGCGTCTGGTGGCCCCGCCGGAGCTCACCCCCGACCCGGCGCCGACCGGTGCCGGGGAGGAGGCCCGCTGGGCGCAGAACCCGCAGCTCAGCGTCGGCCCGCTGGTCGCCGAGGTGGCCGCCGCCCACGGCCTCGGCGCGGACGCCGCCGCGCTCTACCTCCAACTGCTCGCGCTGCCCGACCCGACCGACCGCAACGTCGCGCGCTGGACGGGCTGGAAGCCCGCCCGGCTGAAGCGGGCCCGGGCCGAACTCGCCGCCACCGACCTGGTGCTGGAGGCCAAGCGGGCCCGGGCCGGCCGCGGCCTCTTCCTGCCCGGCGGCTGGCAGGAGGCCAAGGCCCCCGGCCTCCCGACGGAGACCTGGAAGGCCGGCCTGTACGAACTGCCCACCCACCACGCCGTCCTGCCGCGGCTGTCCGTCCCGGAGCTGTTCGCCCGGGCCTGGCAGCGGATCGGCGACGGGGACGTCCCCGGATACGAAGAGCTCCGTACCGGCAAGCGCAGGAAGGCCCGCCGATGACCACCGCCCCGAAGGACCAGTCCGCCGATCCGACGGCTCGGCAGATCGTCCCGCCCGAGGAGAGGTACGCCGCCGAACTGGAGTTCCTGGCGGCCCACGACACCGGCCCGCGCCCGCCCGGCTGGCGGCTCACCCCGCGCGCCGTGGTCACCTTCGTGATGGGCAGCGGCGGCGAGAAGCTCAAGGCCGGGCGGAAGAGCCTAGCTGTGGAGCAGAAGTTCGTCGGCGAGCGGGCGCTGGTCGAGCGCTGCGTGGTCACCCTCGCCGGGGAGCGCGGTCTGCTGCTCGTCGGCGAACCGGGTACCGCGAAGTCGATGCTCTCCGAACTGCTCGCCGCCGCGGTCTGCGGCACCAGCGCGCTCACCGTCCAGGGCACCGCCGGTACCACCGAGGACCAGCTGAAGTACGGGTGGAACTACGCCCTGCTGCTGGCCAAGGGCCCCAGCCGGGACGCCCTGGTGCCCTCGCCGGTGCTCACCGCGATGACCACCGGAGCCGTCGCCCGGGTCGAGGAGGTCACCCGCTGCCTGCCCGAGGTGCAGGACGCCCTGGTCTCGCTGCTCTCCGAACGGCGCATCGCGGTACCCGAGTTGGCGGGCAGCCCGGACGGCCAGCTGCACGCCGCGGCCGGCTTCACCCTGATCGCCACCGCGAACCTGCGGGACAAGGGCGTCAGCGAGATGTCCGCCGCCCTCAAGCGGCGGTTCAACTTCGAGACGGTCGGCCCGATCGGCAGCCTCGCGGCGGAGGTCGAGCTGGTCCGCCGGCAGTCCACCGCCGCGGTCGCCCGGGCCGGTGCCGCGTACGCGGTGGACGACGCCGTGCTGGAGGCACTCGTCACCGCCTTCCGGGACTTGCGCACCGGCCGCTCCACCGAGGGCTGGGACGTCGAGCGCCCGTCCACCGTGATGAGCACCGCCGAGGCCGTCTCGGTGGCCACCGCGCTGGGCGTCTGCGCCGCCTACCTGCCCGACGGCGGAGACCTCCTCGGCCGGCTGCCGGGGCAGCTGATCGGCGTCGTCCGCAAGGACGACCCGGCCGACGCCGCCCGGCTGCTCGGCTACTGGGACGGCCCGGTCCGGCGCCGTGCCGAACAGGGCGCGGCCACCTGGCGGATGCTCTGGGACCTGCGTTCGGCCCTGGAGGCGTGAGGCGATGACGACGAGCAGCGCGGTGACCGGACTCTCCGGAGCCGGAGGAGCGGGCCCTCGCGGCCCCGGCACGCCCGGGGACCACGACGACCCGCGCGGGGTGGTCGAGGCGGAGGCGGCGCGATTGGCCGCCTCGGGGGCAGGCCGTCCGGGGCCGTTCCTGATCGGGGTGCGGCACCACGCCCCCTCGCTCAGCGCGGTGGTGCCCGCGCTGCTCGACGCGGCCCGGCCCGAGGTGGTCCTGGTCGAGCTGCCCACCGAGTTCCAGCCCTGGCTGGACTGGCTGGCCGACGAGTCCACCCGGGCGCCGGTCGCCCTCGCGGCCGCCCCGGACGGCTCCGGGGACGGTCCGGGCGAGGGGCCCGCCGGGCTCGCCTTCTACCCGTTCGCGGACTTCTCCCCGGAGCTGGCCGCGCTGCGGTGGGCCCGTCGCAACGGCGTCCCGGCCCTCACCTGCGACCTGCCGCTCGCCCGGCGGGCCGAGGCCCGCCGCGCGAGCGGGGGCACCGCACACGACGGCCGCCCCGGCGTCGCCGCCGCGCTGCGGCACCGGCTCACCGGGCGGGACGACGACGATGACCTCTGGGACCGCCTGGTCGAGACCGCCGCCCCCGGGTCCACCCCGGAGGCCGTCCGCCGCGCCGCGCTGCTGGTCGGCTGGGCGATGCGCCGCGACGCGGCGGACGGCGCCGGGGTCGATCCGTACGACCTGCGACGCGAGGCCTGGATGCGTGCGCGGATCCGGGCCGCCGGGGCCGACGGGCGCCGGGTCGCCGCCGTCATCGGGGCGTTCCACGCGCCCGCGCTGCTCGACGACGCGGCGGCCGCCGGGCCCGACCCCGACGGCGGCGGGGACGACGGCCACGCGGAGAACGGCGGCCACGTCGTCTCGCTGATCCCCTACACCTACCCCCTGCTCGACGCCCGGTCCGGGTATCCGGCAGGCATCCGAGACCCCGAGTGGCAGCACACGGTGCTCGACGCGGGCGGCGATCCGGAGCGGCTCGCCGACGCCCTGACCGGCACCGCGGTGCGGATCTGCCAGGCCCTGCGCACCCAGGACCACCCGTCGGGTCCGGCCGACGCCCGCGAGATCGTCCGGCTCGCCGGGGACCTCGCCCGGCTGCGCGGGCTGGCCGCCCCCGGCCGGGGCGAACTGGTCGAAGCCGTGCAGACCGTCCTCGCCCAGGGGGAGCCGCTCGGCCGCGGCCGGGCCGTCGCCCGCGCGCTGGAGCGCGTCCTGGTCGGCACCCGGACCGGCCGGGCCGCGCCCGGCGCCCCGCGCAGCGGCCTGGCACCCGCCGTCGAAGCGGCCCTCACCGGACTCGGCCTCCCCGGGCCGGGCGACTCCGCCGAGACCGCCCCGCGGGAACTCCGGCTGGACCCGCTGCGCTCGGCCCTCGACCGCCGCCGCGACCTGCTCCTGCACCGCCTCACCGCCTGCGGCGTCCCCTACGGCGAACCGGTGGCCGGGGTGGGCGCGGGCGGCACCGAGACCCTCGGCGCCCGCTGGCGCGTGCAGTGGAGCCCGACCGTCGCCGCGATGCTGACGGTCGCCGGCACCCGTGGCGTCACCCCGGCCCAGGCGGCCGAGGGGGCGCTGCGGGAGCGGCTGCGCCGCGAGCAGCAGGCCGACGGCCCGACCGCCCGCGAGGTGGTCCAGGGCCTCGCCGACGCCGCCGCCTGCGGACTGCCGGCGCTCGCCGACACCCGCCTCGCCCAGCTCACCGCCGTCCTCCCGCAGAGCGGGACGCTCCCCGAACTCCTGGACGCACTGGCCCTGCTGGACCGCCTCGCCGCCGGTCACGTCCCGGGCCTCGCCCCCGAGGCACGGCGGGACTCCTCCGCACCGGGGACCGCGGACCGGACGGAGCCGGCCGCGCCGCCCGGGGAGCGGGCCGGGCCGATCGAGCCCGGCGGCCGGGCCGTCGCGCTCGCTTCGGCCGCGGAGCTGCTGACCGACGCGGCGGTGCGCCAACTGGAGGGGCTGGGCGGGTCCGACGACCCCGCCGATGCCCGGGCCCTGGTGGAGCTGGCCCGCCGGGCCGACCTGTCCGGCGGCGTGCGGCTCGCCCACACGCTGACCGAACTCGCCGACGGCGGGAGCCCGTTGGTCCGGGGAGCGGCCGGGGCCGTGCGGGTCCTGCTCGGGCAGGACGGCCCGAGCGCGTTCGGCGGCCGCGCGGCCTCCTGGGTCGACGGAGCCACCGACACCGGGACTCGTCATGCCCTCGGCCGATCGCTGGTCGGTCTGCTGACGGCGGCGGAGGGGCTCTTCTCCACCGCGCCCGAGGCGCTCGAACCGGTGCTGGAGCGGGTCACCGCCCTGTCCGACACGGCGTTCCTGGACCGGCTGCCCGCACTGCGCGGTGGCTTCGACACCCTCGCCCCGGCCGCCCGGGACCGGTTGCTGGCACTGGTCGAGGAGCGGCTGGGCAGCCGTCTGCAGACCCTGCCGGACGCTGTTCCGCCGGCGCTGCTCGCCGCCTGGGCCCGCGCGGACCTCGCCGCCCGGGCCGCCCTGGAACGACGCGGGCTGCTCCCGGAGCGATCCACCGCCCCGATGGCCGAGCCGACTACCGGACCGCTGGCCGCACCCGGGCGCTCCGACCGGCCGGCGGACGAGCTCGTCGGCGGGTCCGCCGGCGATGTTCCCGCGACGGCCGGTGGCCCGGCGGCCGAGCCGACACCCGGGCGGCTCGCGGCGGCCGAGCATCCCGGCCGGACGGCTCACCTCGCCGTGGCCGCCGACGACGGACACCCCGCCCCCGGGCAGGCCGTCCAGCCCTTCCACGGCCCGGGAACGGATGCCGGGCCGGCTCCGGGGCCCGCTGCGCACGTCCCCGCTCCCGCGTCCGCCGGGCAGGAGCTCGCGCCGGCCGAGCGATGGCGGCTGTTGCTCGGGCGGCCGGGGGGCGGAGGCCTCGGGGGGCGTGCGGCCAGGCTCGCGACCGCGCTCGACGAGCTGTACGGCACCGGGCACGGGGAGGGGTCCGGGCCCGGGCTGGACGGTCGGGGCGGGGCGGGCGGCAACCGGGGCGGCCGTGAGGCCCCGTACCCGGGCGTGCGCGAGTGGTCCGAGGAGCTGACCGCGCTGTTCGGGCCGGGCATCCGCGAAGAGGTGCTCGCCGCCGCCGTGGGGCAGGGCCGGGCCGACGCGCTGGACGCGATCGACCCGGGTGCCGTCCGCCCCTCCGTCGACCTGCTCCGGACCGTGCTGGAGCACGCCGGTGGCCTGCCGGAGGCGCGGATCGCCGGGCTGCGTCCTCTGGTGCGGCGCCTGGTGTCCGAGCTCACCCGGGAGCTGGCGACCAGGCTCCGACCGGCGCTCACCGGAATCAGCGTGCCGCGGCCGAGCCGGCGGCCCGGCGGAGGGCTCGACCTCCACCGGACGATCCGGGCGAACCTCGCCACCGCGCGCCCGGCCCGGCCGGGGGATCCGGAGGCGGGCACGGTGATCGTCCCGGAACGGCCGGTCTTCCGGACCAGGGCCCGACTGGCGGCCGACTGGCGGCTGATCCTGGTGGTGGACGTGTCCGGGTCGATGGAGGCGTCCACGGTCTGGGCGGCGCTGACCGCCTCGATCCTGGCCGGGGTGCCCTCGCTGAGCACCCACTTCGTCGCCTTCTCCACCGAGGTCGTCGACCTGACCGAGCGGGTGGAGGACCCGCTCGGCCTGCTCCTGGAGGTCCGGATCGGCGGCGGCACCCACATCGCCACCGGGCTGAAGTACGCACGCGAGCTGGTGACCGTGCCGTCCCGGACGCTGGTCGCGGTGATCAGCGACTTCGAGGAGGGCGGACCGATCGGCGGGCTGCTGACGCAGACCCGCGCGCTGGTCGACTCCGGCTGTCACGTGCTCGGCTGCGCCGCGCTCGACGACACCGGGACGGCGCGTTACTCGAAGGCGGTCGCGAGCCAGCTGGTCGCGGCCGGAATGCCGGTGGCGGCGCTGAGCCCGCTCGAACTGGCCCGCTGGGTGGGGGAGAAGGTCCGATGACAGAGCAGCAGAGCGTGCCGTCCGGCGGGGCCTGGCCGGCCGTCCGGCCGGAGGTGGTCGCCGAAGTGGTGGCGGGGCTGTCGGCCCGCCTGCAGAAGCGGCTGGACGGCGCGGCCGCCAAGCTGGCGGAGCGCCCGGTGCGCCGGGACGGCGACGAGTGGCGGATCGAGGTGGACGAGGAGACCGCCCTCGTCCTGCACGCGCCCGGCGGGGTGGTCCGGGGGCAGGCCGATGTCCGCTGCGGCTGCCTGCTGGCGCCGGCCTGCGTGCACCGGGCGGCGGCGGTCACGGTCTGCCGGATCGCCGACGCGGACACCGAACCGGGCCCGGGCACCGAACCGGAACCGGCCTCGGAGTCGGGCCCGGAGCCGGGCTCGGGGTCGGGCACCGAACCGGACCCGGTCGGCGGCACGCCCGGCGGCCCCCGCACCGCTCCCGATGCCGCTCCCGACGACGCCTCCGGCGGTTCGCTCACGGCGGCCGAGCAGGCCGCCGTCCACCACCTGCACCGCGCCGCCGCGGCCGTGCTGGCGGCCGGGGTGGGCGGAGCCGGCGCCGTGCTCCAGGCGGAGCTGCTGCGGGCGGCCCACCGGGCGCGGCTGAACGGGTTCCACCGGCCGGCCGCGGCAGCGGTCGCGGTGGTGAGCCGGCTCCGGGCCGCCCGCTCGGGCGAGCCGGACCACCGGCTCGCGCTCCTGGTCGCCGGCCTGCGCGAGCTGCTCGACCTGACCACGGCCCTGACTACGACCTTGTCCCCGACCCGGCCCCCGACCGTGGCCACGGCCCTGACCCGTGCGCGAACCGCGGCCCCGGGTACGGGGCACCGCGATCTCGCCGCCCTGCGCGGCACCGCCCGTCAGGTCTACGGGGAGGCGGGCGGGCTGCGGTTGTACGGGCTGTTCGCCGAACCGGTCCTGACCGCCACCCATGCGGGCGTGCTCACCTGGGCGGTGGATGCCAACGGCGTGCTGAGCACCGTCGCCGAGGTGATGCCGCACGCCGACCCGACGACGGCCGCCCCGCAGGCGGTCGGTGCGGGGAACCGGGCTGTCCGGTTGGGTGATGCCCTGCTCAGTCACCGCGAGTTCAGCCGGGCGGGGCTGGCCGTGCAGGGGGCGACGCGGTCCGCCAACGGTCGGCTCGGCGCGGGCAGTTCGGTTCGAGCGGTGCGGGCCGGGGGAGTGGCGTGGACGGCGGACCCGGTCGCCGGGCTCTGGACGGAGCCCCCGGCCGTCCAGGTGGAGCGGGCCCTGGCAGCGGCGGCGCTGCCGTACGAGGGCCGGCCGGCCGGGAGCGACCTGCTGTTCCTGGACGTCACGCTGCTCGGCGCCGCCCCGCACGGGTCGGGCGGCGTGCCCGAGCTGCTGGCCGACTGCGGCGGGCTGGTGGTCGCGCTGCGCGCGGCGCACGACCGCCCCGGGCTGGCGTTCCGGGGCAACCTGGCGCTGCTCGCCACCGCGCCGGGCCTGCGGCTGCGGGTGATCGGCCGGCTGGAGCGGGCCGAGCACCCGGAGCTGCGGCTGCTCGCGGTGGGTACGCCACCGGCCGGACCCGAGCCGGGGGAGCCGGCCCTCGCGCTGCCCGCCGATCGGGCGGCGCGGGTCAATCTGGGCCTGGAGCGGTTGCAGACCGCCGATCTCACCCTCGGCGCCGCGTCCAGCACCTCCGCCACCGTCGAGGTCCCGAGCAGTGCGGCCGGACCGGTCGGGCCCGCGGCTCCGGTCCATCTGCTGGCGCGCCGGGTGGAGCAGGCGGTGACCGGCGGGCGGCAGGGGCTCGCGCTCGGCGCTGGGGCGGCGGACACCGGCCGGTCGGCGCTGCGCGCGGCCGGTCTGGCCACGGGGGCGGCCCTGCTCGACGCGCTCCGCGCGGCGGCGGCGGACCAGCCCCGCGACGTGTTCGGCAGGGTGGTGGCGGACGACCATGCCGCGTTCACCTCCGCCTGGCTGGCTGCGGCCTGCTACGGCGAGGAGTTGGCCTCGGCGCTCTGCGCGGGTGGCTGGCAAGGGCAGGATCCGGTCAAGGCCGGGTCATAAGAAAGTATTTGCACAGGCAGGTAAAGCGCGTCGAATGGCATACTGGGGGGCGGGAAGACGTTCGACCGGTCGTACTACCGTCGACCGGGGCCGGGCAAGTGACCGGCCGGTGGGCCGACCGGGCCACGGGTCCGGTCCGGGTTCGAGCCCGGGTTCGTGCACGAGCTCGGGCCGGGGGCCGGACCGGAACAGGGAAAGCGAAGGGCGAGCCATGGGTATCCACGACGATGCTGCCGAGATCCGCGCCTGCGGCTGGCGTACGCTCGCCGCTCTGCACGGCCTCATCGACGCCGCGCTGGAGAAGGCGCTCCAGAGCGAGCACCAGCTCTCGGTGGTCGAGTACACGGTGCTGGACGCGCTCTCGCGGCAGGACGGCTGGCACATGCGGATGCAGCAGCTGGCCCGGGCCGCGGCCCTGAGCAGCAGCGCGACCACGCGCCTGGTGACCCGACTGGAGGACCGCGGCCTGCTCAGCCGCTTCCTCTGCGTGGACGATCGGCGCGGCATCTACACCGAGCTGACCCCCCAGGGCCGCCAACTGCTCGAAGCCGCCCGGCCGGTGCACGACGCCACCCTGGAGGCGACGCTCGCCAAGGCCACCGACGCGCCGGAGCTGGCCCCGTTGGTGCGGGCCCTGGAGGAACTCAAGCTCACCCCGGCGGCGGCCACCGCCCCGGCTGCCGTCTGACCCCGACCGGTACGGCCGACGTCGGCGCCGAAGCCGGTACCGACACCGGCCCCGGCGCGCGGCCGAGAACCCGTCCCGGCCGCCGCTGGAGCGGTGGCCGGGACGGGTCACACCTCGTCCGGCCTCTGTTGCGCGGGGCCGGTCTTGCGGACCCGCCGGGGGAGGACGGGCGGGACGCGGGGGTGCCCTTCGAGTCCGTGGTCCGACGGGACCTCCTGGACGCCCTCGCGCGTACGCGTGGCGGGGTCGGCCGGGTGGCTCTCCACCACGCCGTCCCACAGGGCGTCCCGAGGGTTCGCGTACCGCGGTCCGGCGGCCGCCTCCCCGGCTACCGCGCCGCCGTCCGAAGGGGCGCGGTCGGAAGGGGCGCCGTCCGAAGGCGCGTCGTTCGGGCGGGCACCCTCCGGAGGAGCGCCCTCCGGAACACCGGCGTCCGCACCCCCGCCCGAGGCCGCGCCGAACGGGTCGTCGTCCTGCCAGGGCGACGAAGCCCGCGACGGTGAGGCCAGCGACGCCTGCGAAGGCGACGGGGCCTGCGGCGCCGACGGCTGCCACGACGAGGCCCGGGGGACGACCACCGCGTCGGGCAGCCCGGGGATCGGCGAGCCGGCCGCCGGGGGAGCCGGGGGCGCGCCCGCGGTCAGCTCCTCCGGGGCCTCCGGCTCCTCGCCCGACCCGCCGTCGCCGTCCCCGTTCCCGCCGTCCCCGCTCCGGTCGGCCTCCGCCACCACCGGTGGCCGGGTCACCCGGGCGCCGGGCGGCAGGCCGGCCACGGACGGGGTCTGTTCCATCCGCTCCAGCAGCGCCGACGGCAGCAGCACCACGGCGCGCGTCCCCCCGAAGGGGGAGGACCGCAGGGTGACCTGGATGTGGTGCCGGGAGGCCAGCCTGGCCACCACGAAGAGGCCGAGCCGCAGGTCGTCCCCGAGCGCGGAGACGTCCAGCTCGGGCGGGTCGGCCAGGTAGGCGTTGAGCTGCTCGTACTCGTCCCGGCACATCCCGAGACCGCGGTCCTCGACCTCGACGGCCAGCCCCCGGGGGACTTCCTGCGCGGAGACCTGCACCTTGGTGTAGGGCGGGGAGAAGGTGGTGCCGTTCTCGATCAGCTCGGCGATCAGATGGATGACGTCGGCGACGGCCTGGCCGCCGAGCGCGACGCGCGGGATGCCCTGCACGACCACCCGGGAGTAGTTCTCCGTCTCCGAGACGGCGCTGCGCAGCACGTTGACGACCGGGACGGCGTTGCGCCAGCGCCGGGCGGGCAGCGCGCCGCCGAGGATGACCAGGTTCTCGGCGTTGCGCCGCATCCGGGTGGCGAGGTGGTCGACCGCGAACAGCTCGCGCAGCAGCCCGGGGTCCTCGTGCTCGCGCTCCAGCGCGTCCAGCATGCTGATCTGGCGGTGGAGCAGGATCTGGGTGCGGCGGGCGATGTTGAGGAAGACCTTCTTGGTGCCCTCCCGCCCCTGGGCCTGGTGCACGATGGCGGTGAGCGCGGCGGTGCGGACGGCGGAGAGCCCCTCGGCGGTCTGGTGGAGTTCGTCGCCGAGGCGCCGGGCGGGGATCCAGGCGGGCGGTGGCGGGACGGATTCGCCGGCTCGGAGCCGGCCGACCACCTGGGGGATCTCGTGCCGGGCGATCGAGAGGGTGTCGGCCCGCAGGTCGCGCAGCCGGGCGGACACCGACCGGGCCAGCCGGATGCCGCGGGTCAGGCTCCAGAGCAGCACGACGGCGACGGCCGCGCTGACGACCGCAAGGGCGGTCCGGTGGCCGGTGCCGCGCAGCAGGGAGAGGGCGTAGCCCCAGGTGGCGGCGAGGCCGAGGCAGGGGACCAGCACGAGGGCGAGGAGAGAGCGGCGGAGCGAGCCGGACCGGCCGGCGCGGTGGCCCGTGCGCGGGGCCGATATGCCTGGCATCTGATTCCTTGGTGCAGGGCCAACGGCGGGTCTGCCCGTGTGCGGTCCGGCCGGGGTCTCGGAGCCGCCACGGCCGGCGGGCCCGGAGGGGGTCGGACGAGGTGGCGTGGTACCACCGTCCGAGCGGGTGCAGCACGGCCGCCGACTTCGGGCACGCTATCAGCCCCGGGAGGCCCTGTCGCAACATCAACTGACGATACGTAAGCGGATGGTGACGCGTCTTTACATCGGTTGATCGGCCGCTTTTCGGCGGATCTCCGCAGGTCAGCGCGGTGGTCCTGGTCGTCGACGACTTCCCGGGAGCCTGAGGGGAGGTCTCCGGAAAGCCGTCAGGAACAGGTCAAGTACGGGAAGTCCGAAGGTGGGCCGGAAGCCGGGCGTGGGCCGGTTCCGGGTGGCGCGGATGCCTCCGTGTGGGGGTGGGGGCTTCAGCCGGCGAGCGGCATGTGCAGCAGGGCGGCGCCGGCCGGGCGGGCGGCCTCGGCCTCCAGTCGGGCCTCCCGCTGGGCCAGTTCGGTCCAGGCCCAGCTCGTGAGGTCGGACAGCTCCGCCGACCACTGCTTGCCGTACGTGCCCGAGGCCACCTGGCCGAGCCGCAGCCGCTGGACGTCGGAGGTGCCGGCGGGCGGGTAGATGTGGGTGGCGTCCCGCAGGTAGCGCTCGATGTGGAACTCGGCCTGCAGGCCCCGGGCGGCGTGGATCTCCATCGCGTTCCGCGCCGAGTCCAGCACGTACTCGGTGTTGATCAGCTTGGCGTTCATCAACTCGGCGTCGCAGGGCCGGCCGTGGTCCAGCTGGTGCGAGGCGTGGTAGGCGGCCAGCTTGGCGGTCATCAGGCGGGACTGCATCTCGCCCAGCTTGAGCGCTATGTTCGGCAGCTGGGAGAGCGGCTTCCCGTAGAGCACCCGCCCCTCGGCGAACCGCACGGTGTCCTCCACGATCGCCCGGTGGATGCCGAGTGCGACGGCGGCCAGGTTCAGCCGTCCGTACAGGGTCGAGGAGGAGTAGGCGATGTCCAGGCCCTGGCTCTCCTCGCCCAGCCGGTTGGCGGCGGGGACGCGGCAGTCCTCGAAGACGATCTCGCCGAAGCTGAAGCCGTGCAGGCCGCTCTGCGAGCCGGGGCTGCCGGTGCGAAAGCCCGGGCGGTCGCTCTCCACCAGGAAGGCGGAGAGGCCCCGGCTGCCCTCGCCGGTGCGGAGCACCACGCCGTGCACGTCGCCGATGTGGGAGTTGCCGACGAACCACTTGCGGCCGTTGAGGACGTACTCGTCCCCCTCGCGCCGCGCGGTGCCGGTCATGCCGAGCACGTGGCCGCCCGATTCGGGTTCGGTGACGGCGATCGTCGGCAGCACCTCGCCGGAGGCGAACCGCGGCAGCCAGTAGCGGCGCTGGGTGTCGGAGCCGAAGTGGATCACCTTGGCGACGCCGAGCTGCGAGGCCTGCGCCATCGCGCCCATCGCGCCGCTGACCCGGGCCAGCTCCTCGACGATGACCGTCTTGGCGAGGTGGCCGAGACCGAGCCCGCCGAAGGTCCGCGGAATGGTCGCGCCGATCCAGCCGCGCTGGGCGATCTCGCGGGAGAGTTCGACCTCGACCGTCCGGTCGGCCTCCATTCTGGCCACCTGCGGGCGCACCTCCTTCTCCGCGAACTCACGTACCTCCGCGCGGAGGCTCTCGTGCCGTTCGTCGGTGAAGTAGTCCATCGCCATGCTGGGTCCTCTCGATTCAGGGGTGGTGGTGCCTCCGTCCGTGCAGCCGAACCGCTCCGGCCGCCCAAGGGTGGGGGTGATGAGGTGGCGGCCGGTTGCCCTGGTGCAGCCGGTACGCGCGGATGTGCGGGGCGGGATCCTGGCGGAAACCCGTCCCTGTTTTCGGCAGGGCTCATTGTCGTATGGCGATCCGGCCCTCTCCATAGTCGATCTTGGAATGGCGCGAAACGGATCGCCCGAAGTCGGAGGAGGATTGAAAGCCGCCGCGGCGGGGGAATGATCATTCCCGCTTTTCGGCCCTGCTGGAGGGTCGTCCACGTGCGGGTTTGATCGCCCGTCAGTCGTGGCGGTCGGGTGGGCCGAGAGCGTCCATCGCGCCGATGGTCTGATTACATGTGCGCCATGACTGATGTGATGAGCACTCAAGGCCAGTTCCCGGGTGCCGCCGGCGAGTCCGAGCGGACCCGCCGGCTGCGCATCCTGGGTCTCAACGAACCCACCGTGGACGAGGCCTTCGACCGCTTCGCCCACCTGGCCGCCAGCCTCACCCGCGCCCCCATCGCCATGGTCAACTTCATCAACGACGAGCGGCAGATGTTCCGGGGGCTCTTCATTCCGCCAAACTCCGCCGCCCCGGGCGACACCGGCTGCTCCTGGGCCGACCGGGGGATCGTCTTCGACCTCCCGAGCCGGGAGATGCCGCTGAGCCACGGTTTCTGCCCGCACGTCGTCGCCCAGCGCTCCCCGCTGGCGCTCGACGACGTCCTCGCCTACCCCCGGTTCGCCGGGAACCCGGTCGTCGACGAGCTGGGGGTGCGCGCCTACCTCGGCGCCCCGCTGGTCGACGACACCGACACCGTCATCGGCACCGTCTGCGTCCTCGACCGTGAACCCCGCCAGTGGGGGCGCGAGCGGCTGCGCGACATCCAGCACCTCGCCGAGGCGCTGCTCTCCGAGATCCGGCTGCGCGACAACCTGATCGCCCAGCAGCAGGAGATGTTCGCCGCCTTCGACGGTTCGCCGTTCCCGATCATGCTGACCCGCGGGCCCGAGCAGGAGCTCCGCTACGTCAACCCCGGGCACGCCGAGGCCTTCGGTGCGCCGGTGGCCCACGGCTCGATCGGGCAGGCCTACCCGCAGCTGGCCGCCGCGGGGCTGGAGCAGACGGTGGCCGAGGCGTACCACACCGGTCGGACCGCCGTCCTGAACGACGTCCGTTTCCAGTCCACCCGGCCGGACGCTCAGCGGATCCACCAGATCTTCAGCTTCACCTGCACCCCGCAGCGGGCCGCGCGGACCGGCCAGGTGAACGGTGTGCTCGTGGTCGGCATGGACGTCACCGCGCAGTCCCGCACCGAGGAGGAGCTGGGCACGCTGGCCGCGCTGCTGGTCGACCGGCTCCAGCAGAGCGGTGGTGGCGCCACCGGTCGGCCGGGCATCGGCGGCGGGGAGACCGGGCTGGTGCTCCCGGGCTGACCCCGGACGCCACCGCACCCGTCCCCCACCACGATGAACACGGCCCCTGCCACGACCCCCGCCACGACCACGACCACCGCCACGACTTACGCCGCCGGCACCACCACCACCGGTGCCGCCGACACGACCGCCGCCGTCGCAGCCGCCGGACCGGCCACCGCCGCCGGCCCGACCACGACCGGCGCCACGTCCAGGACCGGCGCCACGTCCAGGACGGACCCCGTACCCACCGGCCCCGCCACCGTGCCGGGGCGCCTCTCACCCCCGAGGAGAGGCGCCCCACCACGGTGACCGCCGGGAGCCCGCCGCCGTAGTCGCGGCCTCAGCCCTGCCCAAGCGCGTCGCCGGGAGCCCGCCGCCCCGTAGTCGGCCTCCGCCGTCCGCCGCAACGCTGCCGCACCGCCGTCCGCCGCAGCACCGCCGCACCGCCGTCCGCCGCAACGCTGCCGCCGCTCGTTGCGAGCCGCCCGGCCGCCGCGCGGGTGAACCGGACGCCCCGTCCCCCGGACGGGCGCCCGCAGCACGGCGACCGATGGTAGGCATGGGCCGCATGGAGTGGTTCGCCGACTGGTTCGCCGCACCCGAGTACGGGCCGAGCCGGGTCCTCGTGCAACGGCTGCTGGCCGCCGTCTACCTGACCGGATTCGTGGCCGCCGCCGCGCAGTTCCGGGCCCTGATCGGCGCCGAGGGCATGCTTCCGGTGCCCGCCTTCACCGCCCGGGTACCGTTCCGCCGCGCGCCGAGCCTCTTCCACCTCCACTACAGCGACCGCTTCTTCGCCGCCGTCGCCGGCACGGGCGCCGTGCTCTCGGCGGGCCTGGTCGCCGGACTGGGCGACGCCGTCCCGCTCTGGGCGTCGATGCTGCTGTGGGCGGTGCTCTGGCTGCTCTACCTGTCGATCGTCAACGTCGGCCAGACCTGGTACTCCTTCGGCTGGGAGTCCCTGCTGCTGGAGGCCGGCTTCCTCGCCGTCTTCCTGGGCAACCAGGACGTCGCCCCGCCGCTCCCGGTGCTCTGGCTGCTGCGCTGGCTGGCGTTCCGGGTCGAGTTCGGCGCCGGGCTGATCAAACTGCGCGGCGACAGCTGCTGGCGCGACCTGACCTGTCTGCGCTACCACCACGAGACCCAGCCGATGCCGGGACCGCTCAGCTGGTTCTTCCACCACCTGCCCGGGCCGCTGCACCGGGCCGAGGTCGCCGCCAACCACGTCACCCAGCTCCTGGTACCGGTCGGCCTGCTCCTCCCGCAGCCGGTCGCCGGCTACGCGGCCGTGATCGTCGTGGTGACCCAGCTCTGGCTGGTGGCCTCGGGCAACTTCGCCTGGCTGAACTGGCTCACCATCACCCTCGCCCTCGCCGCCGTGGACCCCGCCCGCTTCGGGCTGTCCTTCCGGACTCGCTCCTACGGCGGTACCCCCGGCTGGTTCGAGGGCCTGGTGATCGCGCTGACCGTCGCCGTCGCGGTGCTCAGCTACTGGCCGGTCCGGAACATGGTCTCCCGTGAACAGGTGATGAACCGATCCTTCAACCGGCTTCATCTGGTCAACACCTACGGCGCCTTCGGCAGCGTCAACCGGATCCGCCTGGAGGTGGTGGTCGAGGGCACCGACGAGGCCGCCGTCACCGGGCGGACGGTCTGGCGCGAGTACGGCTTCAAGGGCAAGCCCGGCGACGTGCGCCGCCTGCCGCGCCAGTACGCCCCCTACCATCTGCGGCTGGACTGGCTGATGTGGTTCGCCGCCATCTCGCCCGCGTACGCCCGGCCCTGGTTCCTGCCGTTCGTCGCCCGATTGCTGACGAACGACCCGGCCACGCTGCGGCTCCTGCGTCACAATCCGTTCCCGGACGCCCCGCCGACCCACGTCCGGGCGACGCTCCACCGCTACCGCTTCACCGACTGGCACGAACTGCGGTCCACCGGCGCGTGGTGGCACCGGACCGCGCTGCACGAGTACCTCGCGCCGGTCAGCCTTGACACCCTCACTCGTTCCGGTCACCGGCCGCCGCTCGGCCGCCGGAGCCGTTCGGTACCCCTGGACGGTCTGCGACGGCGGTCCGGTCACCCGCCCGGCCCCGCACCGCACCACCCGCCCGGCCCTCCCGAGTAGCGGCCGGGCGGGCGGTGTGGCACGCCACACCGGCCCGTCGGACGGTGGGTGCGTGCAAGGCTCGAACGGGCACCCGTATTCTTGGCCTCCACAACCGGCGGCCCGAACGCGCGCCCCCAGCCCCTCCCGCCGGGGCCTCCGTGCGCACCCGGTCCGCCGCCCCCTCGCCGCCCGCCCCGCCGCAGTCGCCCAGAACCGGACCTCACATGACAGTGCTTCACTCGCGCAACGCCGACGCCACAGACGCCAAGGCCGCCGCAGACGCCAAGGACGCCACGGACCCGGATCAGAACCGCGGCCAGGCGGCCACGGTGGAGACCGGCCTCCGGGACGAGCTCGGCCGCTACGCCGAGCTCGGTGCCTTCACCCTCACCGCCGGGACCCACGCGTGGTACGCCGCCGTCGACACCGTCGCCACCCCCGAGGACGCCCGCGCCGCCTCCACCGCACTCGCCGAACTCCGTGGCAGCGACCTCCAGCAGACCTGGGAGGCCGTCACCGCCCTGGCCGCCGACGCCAGGATCGAGGTGCCCGGCAGCGTCGCCGTCGCGGCGCTGTTCGCCGAGACGCTCCAGCGTGTCCACCAGACCTCCGCGACCCTGATCGGCGCCGCGTACGACGCCGACCTGGACGCGCTCGTCGCCGCCACGGCCGACCGCGCCTGGCGTCGCGAGAACGGCGTCAAGCTGTCGTTCCTGCGCGTGCGCGGGCTGCGCAAGCAGGCCGCCGCGCTGGTCGCCGGCGGCCGCAAGGTCCGCCCCGAGGAGCTGCACGAGGCGCTCGCCTCGGCCAAGATCGAACGTCGGGCCTGGGCCGTCCTCGCCCCCTCGGGCGCGCTGCCCGTCCCGCCGGCCGACGGCCCGCTGGCGGAGCGGACCGCGGCGGCCTTCGAAGCGATCGGTACCGCGCTGCGCGACCTGGGCCGGCTGCTGCCCGAGCACGACCTGGAAGCACAGCCGTTCCCCGAGCTCATCGACCTGGTGGAGCGTCTGGCGGCGGACGAGGGCACGCTCTACCGCCTCCCCACCATCCGCTCCCTGCGGACCTCGCTCGAAGAGGCCGGTCTGGCCGACCTGCTCGCCGAGCTCGCCGCCGCCGGCGCCGACCGCCGCGCTGCCGAGGCCGCCTACGGCGCCCGCCAGGCCCTGGCCGGTGGTCAGCGCGACGGCCTGACGGTGACGGAGGCGACGCCCGTCGAGGAGCTCGCCGCCGAGGAGCCGGTCGCCGAGGAGGCGGGCGCCGCCGAGGCGCTCGTTGAGGAGACGGTCGTCGAAGAGGCGGTTGTCGAAGAGGCGGCCGTTGAAGAGGCGGCTGTCGAGACCGAGGCCGAGCCGGTGGCGGCCGACAGCTCGACCGAGGCGGAGGCCGAGCCGGTCGTGGCCGAGGCGGCGACCGGAGCGGACGAGCCCACGGCCGAGGAGCCCGTCGAGGCCCGGCCGCTCGTCGTCTCGCTCCCGGCGCCCTCGCCCGCGGCGGACGACCTGGTGGACGCGGCTCCGGCCGTCCCGGCGCAGGCCGAGGCCGAGCCGGAGGTCGAGGTTGCCGAGGTCGTTGAGCCCGAGACCGAGGTTGTGCCCGAGGCCGAGGCCGTTGCGCCGGAGGTTGTCGAGCCCGAGGCGGCTCCGGCCGAGTCCGTAGCCGAGGCTGCGCAGGTTGCCGAGGTCGTGGAGCCGACTGCCGAGGTCGAGCCGGAGGTCACCGAGTCGACTGCCGAGGTTACCGAGGTCGAGGTTGCCGAGCTGGTCGCCGAGGTCGTCGTGGTCGTGGAGACCGAGACCGAAGCCGTGTCGGTTGCCGAGGTTGTGCCCGCGGTTGAGGCCGAGGCCGTTGCGCCGGAGGTCGTCGAGCCCGAGGCGGCTCCGGCCGAGTCCGTAGCCGAGGCTGCCGAGGTCGTCGTGGAGACCGAGCCCGAGACCGAAGCCGTGCCGGCTGCCCAGGGTGTGCCCGCCGTCGAGGCCGAGGCCGAGGCCGTCGAGCCGGAGGCTGCGGAGGTCGAAGCGGTTGTGGAGCCGGTTGCCGAGGTCACCGAGGTCGGGTTCGCCGAGGCGGAGCCGGCCGTCAAGCCCGAGCCCGCCCCCAGGACGCCCAAGGTGGCCAAGGCCCCCAAGGCCGCCCCCGCCGCCGGGCCCGGGAAGCCGGACTTCACGCCGGGGCGTCCGGTGACCGCCTACTCGGCCGACGAGCTGCTCGCCGTCGTGCGCTGGTTGGACGGTGACGGTGTCGACCGCAGCGACGAGGAGCTGCTGCGGGCGGCGATGAAGGAGCTGGGCTTCGGCCGCCTCGGCCCGCGCATCAAGGAGGCGCTGGGCGCCGCCGTGACGGCCGCGCGCGGCTGACCCGAAGCGACGCCGAAGGGTCCGGTGCGGGAGGTACGCCTCCCGCACCGGGCCCTTCGCCGTGGTCAGCTCCGTGATCAGCCGGCCTTGTTCCAGGGGGCGCCGGCCATCAGCGCCTTGACGTTGGCGACGTAGCCCGGGTTCGGGATGGCCACGCTCCCGCCGGTCGCGCCCGTGACGGGGTCGGTGACGGTGTTGTAGTGCACGTTGCCCGCACCCGCGTTGTAGGCGGCGATCACCAGGTCGAGCAGCGGTGTCCGGCCGGTGGCCGGGTCGGGGGAGAGGTCGTACTTCCCGCCGAAGGAGGAGTCGCCGTAGTAGGCGACCAGCCAGTCGAGCAGCTGGGTGCCGAGCTGGACGTTGCCGGCCAGCGTCTTCGGGTCGGAGGTGGTGCCGAACTTGCTGTTCATCCAGCTGACGGTGGCGGGCATGATCTGCATGGTGCCGATGCCGCCGTCGCAGGCGAGGATGCCGGACTGCCAGCCGCTCTCCTGCCAGGCGATCGCCTTGACCAGGTTGGCCGGCAGCGCCGGGAGCCGGTCCGTGCCGCCGTTGCTGAGGAACAGCGTCCGGGACTGCCCGGCGGCCGAGCCGAGCGCCGCCGCGACGGCCTCCTTCGGCTCGTCGGGCTGGGGCTTGGTCGGGGTGCAGCCGCTCTGCAGCGGCGGGACGTGCGGGGTGGCGGGCGCGGGCGGCGGCGGGGGTGCGACCGGGCCGGGCTTCGCGGTCGGTGCGGGCGCCGCGGCGACGGCGGCCGGGGCCGGGGCCGCCTGGGCCGCCGGGGGCGCGCTGGTGGCCTTGGCGGCCGGGTCCGCGGGCTTGGTGGTGCCGGGCCTGGCCGTGCTCGCCGACGCGGTCGGGCTCGGCTTGGCCGACTTGCCCGCCGTCGCACTCGGCGAGGCGCTGGGGCCGGGCGAGGTGCTCGTGCCGGGCGAAGGGCTCGCCGTCGCCGGGGCGTCGGCCGTCGGGGTCCCGGAGGGCGAGACCCCGGCGGTGGCGGCCACCGCCGGGCCCGCCGCGGCGTCGGTGCTGCCGTCCGCCTTCTTGCTGCCGCAGCCCGTCAGCAGCGCCGTCGACACGGCCGCCGCCGACACGAGAACCAGCGCCTGCCGTGAAGCACGCACCTTCATGGATTTCCGCCCCCCGTTTTCGCCGGCCGTCCCGGCGAGAGGCGGTCATCCTACGACGGTGTGATCGTCCTACCGACTCGGGCCCCGGAGCGACGTTCGGTACGCGGCTCCGGCGTCCCGGCGGCCGCGTGGCGGTCCGGCTCGGGGTGGCCCGGTCAGTCCGGCGCCGCTCCCGGCCGGGCGCGGGCCAGCTGCGCGCCGAGTACCCGGGGCGCCTGCGCCAACGACGGTCCGTACCATGTCAGATGGCGTCCGCTGAGCAGGGCCGCCGGGATGCCGGGGAACGCCTCGGGGCCGTCCTCGGCGGTGAAGCGGTACGGCTCGTCCGGGAGGACGACCACCTCGGGCCCGCTCGCGAGGAGTTCGGGCAGGGGGACGGCGGGGTAGCGGTCCGGGTGGCCGGCGTGCAGCGTCACCTGGACGCCGAGGCGCCGGAGCAGGTCGCCGGCGAAGGTGTCGCGGCCGAGCACCATCCAGGGGCGACGCCAGACCGGGACGACGGCCCGCCGGAGCACCGATCCGGGCGGGGTGGACGCCGCCCAGGCGGCCTCGGCGGCGTCCAGCCAGGCGGGGCGGGGGAGTCCGCAGCCGAGGGTGAGCAGGCGGTGGAGAGAGTCGAAGGCCTGCTCCAGGGTGCGGATGTCGGTGACCCAGACGGCCAGGCCGGCGGCGCGCAGCGCGTCGAGGTCGGGGCGGCGGTTCTCCTCGTCGTTGGCGAGGACGAGGTCCGGCGCGAGGGCCGCGATCCGGCGGACGTCGGGGTTCTTGGTGCCGCCGATCCTGGCCACGGCGAGGTCGGCGGGGTGGCTGCACCAGTCGGTGGCGCCGACCAGCAGGCCGGGAGCGGTGGCGGCGACGGCCTCGGTCAGCGAGGGGACCAGCGACACGATCCGCCGGACCGGGCCGGGCCCGGACGGCACCCGCAGCCCGAGGTCGTCCACCCGGACCGGCGGCCCGCCGACGGTCACCCCGCCGGGCCCGCCCGGCCGGGACCCCGCTCGCGGACCGGACCCTGACGACGGGTCGGACGGCGGCCCGGGCGGCTCGGGCGGCTCGGGCGGCTGGGCGAGGTGGGAGGCCATGCGGCAAACCCTAGGCCGAACGGGCCCGTCCGGCGGGGGAAAGTCGTGGGAACCGGGCGGGTGCGGCGGCCGACTACCTGGTCCGGGCTCCCAGGAAGGGCCCGAGCACGATCATTGACCAGGAGAGTTCCATGCGCCCTCGCGTGTTCTGCGGCATCGCGGCCGCCATCGCCCTGTTCGCCACGGCCTGCGGGAGCGGCGGTGGGGGGAGCAGCGCCGGCGGTGACGGGACCGGTGGGGTGGGGCAGTCCGCCGCTTCCGGGTTCCCGGTGAGGGTGGCGGACTGCCAGGGCAAGGAGACCATCGTCCAGCAGGCCCCGAAGCGGATCGTCACCAGCAATGCCGCCGCCCTGGAGATGCTGCTCCAGCTCGGCGCGGGCGACCGGGTCGTCGGCACCGGGTTCCCGCCGGGCAAGGGCAGTCTGCCGGCGGCGCTGGCCGAGCAGGGCGCGAGGGTGCCCGTCCTGGGCGCCAAGGTGATCGCCAAGGAGAAGCTGCTCGGCTCGGGCGCCGACCTCTACGTGGACACCTTCGGCTCGATGCCGATGATGGGCGGGGCGGGCGCGGTGCCGAGCGAGCAGGAGTTCGCGGCCGCGGGGATCCAGCACGTCATGCTGCTCTCCACCGCCTGCGCCGGTACGCCGAAGGCCGCCCCCGCGCCGCGCACCGACCTCTCCCAGGTGGAGGAGGACATCCGCCGGCTCGGCGCGGTGACCGGTACGGCGGCCAGGGCCGAGGAACTGGTCACCGGGATGGAGCGGCAGATCGCCGAGGTCCGCACCGCGACCGCCGCGGTGCCCGCCGACCAGTGGCCGAGCTACTTCCTGTTCGACTTCGACGCCGGGACCAAGCAGCCGATATCGGTCTGCGGCCGGCAGGTCGCCAACGCGGTCATCACCCTGGCGGGCGCCCGCAACGTGTTCGCCGACTGCGACGCCGACTTCAAGCCGGCGTCCTGGGAGGACGTGGTCGCCAAGAACCCGGACTGGATCCAGCTCGCCGTGCGCAACCGGGGCACCGAGGAGGAGAACCGCAAGGCGTTCGAGGACGCCGAGGCCTTCCTGCGCGGCTTCCCCGCGACCCAGGGCCTGAAGGCCGTCCAGGAGGGCCACTTCCTGCGGATCGGCTCCGAGGTCACCACCATCGCCGGGGTGCGCAACGCCGACACGGTGCGGCAGATCGCCGCCACCGTGTACCCGGCGCTCGTCGAGAAGGGCCGGTAGGCCGGTGGCATCGGCCGCCGTCACCGCCAGGCGGAGCCGGACGGGGACGCTGCGCGCCGGGCCGCTGGCCGTCGTGCTCGCCCTCGCCCTGGTCGCCGCGCTGACCGCCGCCGTCTCGCTCGGCTCGGTGGACATCGCCCCGGGCGAGGTCTGGTCGGTGGTCGCCCACCGGCTCACCGGCCGCGCTCCCGAGCCCGGCACCCGGGACCTCATCGTCTGGCAACTGCGCGTCCCGCGCGCCCTGCTGGCGGCGATGGTCGGGGCCGGGCTCGGCCTGGTCGGCACCGCCGTCCAGGCACTGGTCCGCAACCCGCTCGCCGACCCCTACCTGCTCGGGATCTCCTCCGGAGCCTCGCTCGGCGCGGTCGCGGTGATCGTCCTCGGCGGCGGCCTCGGCCTGGAGCTGGCCTTCGGCAGCGCGGTCGGACTGACCATCTCGCTGGCCGCCTTCCTCGGCGCGCTGGCGGCGTTCTCCCTGGTCTGGCTGCTGGCCCGGCGCGGCGGCGGGTTCTCGCCGCTGCGGCTCGTGCTGGCCGGCATCGGCATCGGCCAGTTCCTCGCCGGCTTCACCAGCTACCTCGTCCTGCAGACCAGCGACGAACAGCAGACCAGGGGCGTGCTGTTCTGGCTGATGGGCAGCCTCAGCGGCGCGGTCTGGGGTCAACTGGCCGTCCCCGCCGTCGCCGTGGCCCTCGGGCTGGCGCTGCTCCAGGCCCGCGCGCGGAGCCTGAACGCGCTGCTGATGGGCGACGAGACGGCGGCCGGGCTCGGGGTGGACGTCACCCGGCTGCGCCGCGAGATCTTCGTCGTCACCAGCGTCCTGACCGGGGTGCTGGTCGCCGTCTCGGGCGCGATCGGCTTCGTCGGGCTGATGGTGCCGCACGTCTGCCGGCTGCTGGTCGGCGGCGACCACCGCCGGCTGCTGCCGCTGTCCGCGCTCACCGGGGCGGTGCTGCTGGTGGTGGTCGACACCCTCGCCCGGACCGCCCTGGACACCCAGGAGCTGCCCATCGGGGTGGTCACCGCGCTGCTCGGCGCGCCCACCCTGCTCTTCCTGCTGGACCGACGACTGGAGCGGAATTGAGGATCGCGGTCGAGGATCTGAGTGTCACCCTGTCCGGGCGGACGGTGGTGGCCGGCGTCCACCTGGTCGCCGAGGAGGGGGAGATCGCCGGGCTGGTCGGCCCGAACGGCAGCGGCAAGTCCAGCCTGCTGCGCACCGTCTACCGGCATCTGCGGCCGAGTGCCGGGCGGGTTCTGCTGGCCGGCCGGGAGCTGGCCGGGCTGACCGCGGCGCAGTCCGCGCGGCACATCGCCGCGCTGCCCCAGGAGCGCGGCGGGGACTTCGAGTTGACCGTCCGCGAGGTGGTGGCGATGGGCCGCACCCCGTACAAGCGGGCCTTCGCGGCGGACGACGCGGAGGACCACCGGCTGGTCGCGGACGCCCTGGAGCGGGTCGAGATGGCCGGCGCGGCGGACCGCCGGTTCGCCCAGCTGTCCGGCGGTGAACGCCAGCGCGTGCTGCTGGCCAGGGCGCTGGCCCAGCAGCCGGACGTCCTGGTGCTGGACGAGCCGACCAACCACCTGGACGTCCGGCACCAGGTCGAGCTGCTCGGGCTGATGCGCGAACAGCGCCGCACCACGCTGATCGCGCTGCACGACCTCAACGCGGCGGCCTCGGTCTGCGACCGCCTGCACGTTCTGCACGAGGGCGCCCTGGTGGCGTCCGGGCCGCCGCGCGAGGTGCTGACCGCCGAGCTGTTGGCCAAGGTTTTCGGGGTGCGGGCGGCGGTGGTCGAACACCCGCTCACGGGTGATCCGTTGATCGCGTTCGACCACCGCACGCCCGCCTCGACGGCGGGATCGCCGAAGCGTCAGGAGGTCTCGTAGTGGCTCGGGCGGCCGTCGCGCTCCACCAGCCGGCCGATCCGCCCGGCCTCCTCGCTGCGTAGCAACTCCCAGCGCCCGTCCGGGCGGTGGAGCACGGCGGAGTGCCACGGCGTCATCCAGACGTCGGCGGCCTCCAGCAGCCGGATGCCGAACTTCGCCACGCCGACCCGCTGGGGGTGGATGGAGAGCCGGAAGGACCGGGGGTGCTGCTCGGCGATCAGGTCGCCCCAGGCGCGGCTGCGCTGGATGACGCCGTACGCGCGCTGCCGGCAGTCGCGCTGCAGGGCGGACCTGGTGCCGGTGAAGCCGGCGGTGTCCTCGGTGAGGAACCGGGTGATGCCGCGGTAGAGGCGCAGGGTCTCCTCGTCGGTGAGCACCTGCTCGCGCAACTCCTCCTTGCTGGGCGCGTACTGGGCGTGCACCCGGGCCCGCTTCTCGTCGAACGGCAGGTCGCCGAGGACGGCCCGCAGGTCGAAGGTGGCGAGGTGGCTCAGGCCCTCCCGCGCGATCATCGCGGAGAGCGCATCGGAGTACTCGTCGATGTGGTCGTCGGGGACGTGGATGAGGTCGCCGAAGATGTGGCCGTCGGAGCAGATGAGGATCTGTGCGCCGGGCTCGTAGAGCGTGCCGATCTCCTCGCAGAGCCGGTCGAGGAAGGTGAGCGAGAGGCGTTCGCCCTCGTCGGGCAGGTGGCCGAGGACCTTGGCGGAGTTGGGCGACTTGCAGGGGAAGCCGGGCAGGGTGAACACGATCGGGTCACCGGCGGCGACGAAGTCGGCCAACTGCTCCAGCTGGAGCGGGAAGTCGGCGGTCGTGGCGTCGACCTCGGGGTCGGAGGCCCGGCGGTGCGGGAGCAGCAGCTCCAGGATCGCGGCGCAGATCCGCGGCACGGACTCCGGCGCCGGGGCGCCGGGGCGGCGGGCGGCGCCGGGCGGGGCGGCGCCCGGCCGGGGCTCGGCGGTTCGGTGGTCGGTGGGCCCGTGTTCGGCGGGTCGGGCGGTGGTACCGGCCGCGGTGGTGGCCGGGGAACGGGTGTCGGTCGGGGAGTCGGTCGCGACGCCGGTAGGTGGCATGGTGGTCCTCCACGGGACGAACGGTGTGCGGGCTTCGGGGCAGGCGGGAGCCACGCCCGGCGGTGGCCGCCGGGACGACGGGAGGGAGTGCGGGGGCTTCGGGGCGGTCAGACCCGCCGGTCGTAGGCGACCGGGAGGCGGTTCACGCCCCGGGCGAGCACGGCGGGCACCCAGGTGAGCGCGTCGATTCCCGCGCCGTCCTCGGTGGACGGCCGCAGTCCGGGCAGCCGGGTGAGCAGGGTGGCGAGGGCGATCTGGAGTTCGAGCCGGGCCAGGGCCGCGCCGGGGCAGTAGTGGATGCCGTGGCCGAAGGCCAGGTGGGCGTTGGGGGTGCGGTCGAAGTCGAGGACGTCGGCCTCGGGGAACTGCTCGTCGTCGCGGTTGGCGGCGCAGAGCGAGACGATCACGGAGTCGCCGGCGGGGACGGTCGTGCCGTACAGGTCGCTGTCCTCGGCGAAGAAGCGCCAGGTGGTGAGCTCGAACGCGGCGTCGTGGCGCAGCAGTTCCTCCACCGCGCGGGTGAGCAGGCCCGGGTCGGCGGCGATACCTTCGCGCAGCCGGGCGAGCTGCTCGGGGTGGCGCAGCAGGGTGATCAGCATGGTGGTGATCTGGTTGGTGACGGGCTCCTGGCCGGCCACCAGCAGCTGGAACACGATCGAGTCGCGCTCCTCGGGGGTCAACTCGCCCGCGTCGCAGGCGGCGACGAGCCGGCCGAGCAGGTCCGTGTCGGGCCCGGCGGGGTCGTGGTGGGCGCGCTTGTGGGCCACCACGTCGGCGATGTACCCCTGGAGGCCGCGCAGCCGGCCCTCGTAGGCCGGCCGGCCCGGGTCCTGCGGGCCGACCGGCTGGACGACCTTGCCCCAGTCCCGGTCGAAGCGGGCGGCCAACTCCGGCGGGAGTCCGATGACTTCGGCGAGCACCCGGAAGGGGTAGTGGGCCGCGAAGCCGGCCACCAGGTCGGCGCCGCCGGTCCCGGGCAGCTCGTCGACCAGGGCGTCGGCGAGCTCCTGGACGCGCGGCCGCAGGGACTCCACCCGGCGCGGCGCGAAGGCGTCCAGGACGAGCCGGCGCATCTGCGTGTGCTTCGGCGGGTCCTGGTGCAGCAGGTGGACCTGGAGCTGGGAGTGCTGCGGCTCGGGCATGATCGAGGCGAGCCGGCGCCAGCCCTCGTTGCCCAGGGCGTGGTTCTTGCCGAGCCGCGGGTCGTTGAGGGTCTCGTGGGCGGCCCGGTAGCCGGTCACCAGCCAGGCGGCGATCCCGCTGGGGAACCGGACCCGGTGGACCGGCCCGGCCTCCCGCATCCGCCGGTAGAGCGGATAGGGGTCGCTCTTGTACGCGGGCCCGTACAGCGGTACCGGGTCCGGGAGTTCGTCGTAACCGAACGGGCAGCGCGGGGTGTCCGCCGGGCCGGCGGCGGTCGGGTCGTGGACGGTGTCGGTCATGCGGGGTCCTCCGGTCGGGATCGGTGGTGCGCGCGAGGGCGCTTCGTCAGGCTCTGGAGCGCGTCGTGCTGTCGGCGCCGCTCGCCCCGTCGGTGCTCCCGGCCTGCTCGGGGAGCGGGGGGAGCGCGGCGCGGGCGGCGCGGTGGTGCAGGGCGAGGAGGGCCACGGCCGTGGTGGCGGCCAGCGTGGCGAGGACGAGTCCGGCGCGGCCGGCCGTGGGGCCGCTGCCGCCGACCAGGGCGGCGGAGGTGCCGAGGGCCGGGCCGAGGGCGAACCCGAGGCTGCGGGAGAGCTGGACGACGGAGCCGGCGGTGGCCAGTTGCCCGGTGCGGGCGGCGCTCATCACCAGGGCCTGCACCGGGCCGCCGTTGAGGCCCATGCCGGCCCCGGCGAGCGCGAGCCGCCAGGAGATGTCGGCCGGCGTCCAGCCGGAGTCCAGCGGGACGAGCAGCAGCAGACCGGTGGCGGTGACGACGGCGCCGGTCAGCGCGGTGGGCCGGGCGCCCCAGCGGTCGGCCAGCCGCCCGCCGAAGCGGCCGGCCAGGACCATGCCCAGCGGGAACGCCAGCATGGTCAGGGCGGTGGTGGTGGCGCTGATCCCGTCGTCCCGGCGCAGGTGCTGGGCGAGCAGGTAGTGGGTGGCGGCGAAGCCGGCGGCCAGGGCCAGCACCGAGCCGTTCACGCCGGCGGTGCCGGAGGCGCGCAGCACGGCGGTGACCGGCCGCCCCCCGGGCCGGCGCAGCCAGAGCGCCACCAGCGGGGCGGCGGGCAGGGCGAGCAGCAGCAGGCCGGGCCGGTCGGGGGCGAGGGTGAGCCCGAGCATGACGGCGGCCACGGCCGAGCCGATCAGCGCGGCGTCGCCGAGGGAGCCCCGGTCGGGCAGGCGCAGCCGGCCGCCCCGCGGGGCGTGCCGGTAGGCGATCGCCAGGGCGACCAGACAGACCGGCAGCTTGACCAGGAAGATGGCCCGCCAGCCGACGTGGTCGAGCAGCAGGCCGCCGAGCACCGGCCCGGTGACGGCGCCGAGCGGGCCGAGGGTGGCGGGGACGCTCATCGCCCGGCCGCGCAGCTGGGGCCGGACGGCGGTGGCGGCCAGCACCGGCATCAGCACGAACAGCACCGCGCCGAAGGCGCCCTGGGCGAGCCGCGCCGCGATCAGCCAGCCCGCCCACGGGGCGACGGCGGCGAGCACGCTGCAGAGCGCGAAGCAGCTGACGGCCAGCAGCAGGGCGGACCGGGCGCCGACCTGGCCGAGCCAGCGCCCGGCCGGCAGCAGCAGCGCCACCAGCGGGAGCTGGTAGCCGAGGACGGCCCACTGGGCGGTGGTCGACGAGACGTGCAGTCCGGCGGCTATGTCGGTGAGCGCCAGGTTGACGACGTTCATGTCGAGCATCGCCACGAACGAGAGCAGCCCGGCCGCCACGACCAGGATCCACCGGTCCGGCGGCTCTGCCGGACCGTCACCCGGTCCGCCGGTGGCCGGCGCCTGTCGCGCTGCCATGGGTCCTCCTCCGCTTGCCGTGCCGTGCGACACCGCCTCGTCGGCGGCGTCCGGTACAGCAGTCGGGGGCGGGGGAGCTCCGGTTCCGAACACCTGAGGGAATTTCCCGGTTGGCCGGAATGTGGCGACCGGATGGCTGGTCTAGACCATTAGTGATCTAGGAAGCCCCTGGTTCAGCGCCTGTCCAGCCCTGGTTGGGCCCCGGTTCTCCCGGCACGATCGACCCCGTCGGCCCGTTGCCGGTCCGGCAGGGACGCGAGTCGGTCGGACGGCGGCACGGGGGTCGCTCCGATGGCGGCACGGGGAAATAGCCCGGTCCGTTCCGGGGTTGCAGCCAGGCACGACGCATGATCGCGGCAGCACCGGAAGGATCATCATGAAGATCGGCATCATCGGCGCGGGCAACATCGGCGGCAACCTCACCCGTCGGCTCACCGCCCTCGGGCACGAGGTGTCCGTGGCCAACTCGCGCGGCCCGCAGACCCTGGCCGCGCTGGCGGAGGAGACCGGCGCCACGCCGGTCGCCGCGACGGAGGCGGCGCGCGGCGCCGAGATCGTGGTGGTGACGGTGCCGCTGAAGAACGTGCCGGACCTGCCGTCCGGCCTGTTCGACGGCGCGGCCGAGGGCTTCGTCGTGATCGACACCGGCAACTACTACCCGCAGCAGCGGGACGGCCGGATCGCGGCCATCGAGGAGGGGCAGACCGAGAGCCGGTGGACGGAGGGCCACCTCGGGCACCCGGTGGTGAAGGCCTTCAACGGCACCTACGCCGAGGACCTGCTGGAGCGGCCGCGCCCGCAGGGCGACCCGGACCGGCTGGCGCTCCCGGTGGCCGGTGACGACGAGGCCGCCAAGCGCGTCGTCCGGGCCCTGATCGACGAGCTGGGCTTCGACAGCGTGGACGCGGGCGGTCTGGACGACTCCTGGCGCCAGCAGCCCGACACCCCCGTCTACGGTCTGCGGGCCGGCGTGGACGCGGTCGTCAAGGCGCTGGCCGAGGCCTCGCCCGAGCGCCCCGCCGCCTTCCGCGCCCAGGCCTGACGCGCCAGGCCCGACGCTCCAGCCCCGACGCTCCGGCCCCGGGCCCGGTCGGCGCGCCCGCCCGGTCCTTTCCCCGATGAGGGAGGAACCGGGCCCGGACGCGCCGACCGGGCCGGTGGCGCGGCGTCAGCAGGCGGCGGCCAGCGGGGTGGCCGGCCCCGGAGACGCCGGGTCGCCGGCCTCGGCCGCCCGCAGGCGGGCGATCAGTTCCTCGCGGGCCCGGGCGACCCGGGAGCGGACGGTGCCGACCGGGCAGCCGGCCACCGCGGCGGCCTCGGCGTAGCTGAGGCCGACCACCTGGGTGAGCACGAAGGCCTCCCGGCGCTGCGCGGGCACCCGGTCGAGCAGGTCGCCGAGCGCGACGCCGTCCTCGAACCCGGCGGCGGGCGGGGCGCTCTGCCGTTCGGCGGCCTCCTCCCAGTCCGGCAGGGCGGCGCAGCGCGGGCGGGCGGCGGCGGTGCGGTAGCGGTCGATGACGGTCCGCCGGGCGATCGACAGCAGCCAGGTGCGGGCGGAGGAGCGGCCGGCGAAACCGGGCAGGCTCCGCAGCGCGCGCAGGAAGGTCTCCTGGGCGAGGTCGTCGGCGGACTGCACGTCGGTCAGATGGGCGACGAACCGCCACACGTCCCGCTGGGTGGCCATGACGAAGGCCTCGACGTCGGCCGGCCGGCCCGCGCGGGCGGCGAGGGCCAGCGCGGTCAGCTGCTCGTCATCCATGCCGGACCCCCACCCGGTCGGTCCGGCCCGGGGCCCGGTGCGGGACGATGGTCACATGAGATGCGCCCAGTTCCGTACTGCTCTGTCCGCCCGTCTCGACGGTGAGCCGACCGGTCTGCCGGACCGGCGGCTGGACAAGCACCTCGCGCGCTGCGAGGCCTGCCGCGGCTGGCAGGAGCAGGCGGAACGGCTGCGCGGTCGCACGACGGGGATCGACCCGGACGGCCCCTCGGCGGCATGGTCGGCGAACCTGCTCGCGAGCCTGGGCGGGCGCGGGTCGGGTGCGGGCGGTCCCGGCGTGACGGGCGGTCCCGGGCAGGGGGACGACGGGTCGGGGCCGGAGCGGTAGGACGGTGGCGCCGGGCGAGGCCGGTGCGCCGTCGTAGTCAGGCATGAAGAGGTCCTGAGGAGAGTGCTCGGGAGCGGTGGCCGCTGCGGGCGGCGCGCTCGGCGTCGGTGGACGCGCACGGATCGCCGTGTCCCGGCAGGGGGCGGCGGGGCGTGCGGGCCCGGGCCCCGGCGGCGCGGCCTACGGCCACGGCGCGGGGCGACCTGCCCACCGCGGCGCGGACACCGGAACGGCGTCGGGCGGCGGGCGCGTCAGCAGGCGGCAGCGAAGGACGGCGGCCCGCGCCGGACGAGGGCGTGCGAGAGCAGGACCGGTCGGGGCGGGCGGGCCCGACGGGCGGCAGGCCGGGGCGGGACCGGCGGCTCGAAGCCGCGCGGTCGGGTGAGCAGGGCGAGCACCGGGAGCAGCAGGACCCCGGCCAGCACGGTGCCGAGTGCTCCGAGCAGTTCGAACAGCCGGGTCAGCGCCGTCTCGCCGCGCCGGAGCAGCAGCGCGCAGGCGAGTGCGGCGAGCAGGTGGGCGGTGAGCATCCCGGCCGACATGGAGTGAGCCGCCATGTCGTGGCCGGACATCCCCGGCATCCTCGGCATCCCCGATGCTCCGGACAGCCCGGCCGCGTCGCCGGACAGGCCGGACCCGCCGGTCAGGCCCGCCAGCCCGTGGTCCGCGGCGGCCGTGGCCGGAGGCGGGCCCACCGCGGCCGCGGTGCCGTGGTGGTGCGTCCCGGTCAGGACGCGGACGCCCGTGGCGGGCGGCACGTCGGGGTCGATCCCGGCCATCCGGGCCAGGTCGGCGGGGGAGAGCCCGGTGGGCGTCTGGTCCGGATTGCAGAGCAGCAGGCCGGCCCAGTCCGTCGTGGCGATGCGGCCGAACCCGCCGCGGTCGGCGGCCAGGGCCCCGGCCTGTTCGAACATCAGGTGCAGCGCGCTCTGCGCGGCGACCATCCAGACACTGATCGGACCGAGCCCCCGCCGCTTGCCGGCCAGCAGCCAGCCGAAGCCGAGGGTGAGACCGAAGGCGCCCGCCAGGACCGGCGGGGAGACGCCGGCGCCGGCCATGGTGACGTGCGCCGCGGCGGCCAGCGCCACGCAGAGCGCGGCGAAGACCACGGCGCGCAGTGCGCGGATTCGGTCGGTCATCACGATGACACTCATCGTCGCATTCGCCCCGGCGGGCCAGGACCGCGCCCTCGGGTATTGGCCGGTTCGGCCCCGTGAGAGCATGCCCGGCCGCCCGGTCCCGGCTGCCCGGACGGGCAATCGGCCAAGCGATCGGACGGGCGATCGGAGGGGCAGTCGACCGGGGCAGTCGACCGGGGTCGGCCGGACCGCCGCCGCCCGGCCGGTGCACGGCCGTCGCCGGCCCCCGAGGGCGGCGCGCCAGAGGCGGTTCGTACGGTCGCCCGGCCCCGGCTTGTCCGTTCCGGCACGGGACCGCCGCCCGCGCCCGCCCGTACCGTCTGGGCACCGCGCGGCGCCGCGCCGCCGGTCGACGACGGCACGGGCCGGTGAGCACGGAGAGGCGGGCGGGCCGATGTACTGGCTGGTTCACGACTATCGCGAGGACGACCTCGCGGCGGTGGTCCACTTGATCGACACCACGGCGGAGCTCGGCCAGGAGTCGGTGTTCTCCCTGGCGGAGTGCATCAGCGCGCTGACCTCGCGCCAGCCGGCCGTGGTCGCCGTGCACCAGGGGGCGCCGATCGGTGCCGCGCTCGCCTGCGTGGCGGGCGAGCGCGCCTGGGTGATGCGGATCGCGATCGCGCCGGCCTGGCGCGGCCGGG
Organism: Kitasatospora sp. NPDC005748; assembly: GCF_040630735.1. NCBI lineage: Bacteria > Bacillati > Actinomycetota > Actinomycetes > Kitasatosporales > Streptomycetaceae > Kitasatospora > Kitasatospora sp. NPDC005748. Next base: position 62,535 of record NZ_JBEXYD010000010.1, on the reverse strand, counting down.
GCCTGGCGAGTTCGCTGCTGCGCGAGCTGGAGCGCCGGCTGGTGGCCTGCCGGGTGCGCCGCATCGCCTATGTGCTGCCCGAGGAGGAACTGCTCGGCGAGGGCCTGCACAACGCCGGCTACACCCGCCGCCCCGCGGCCGCCTACTTCGAGAAGGACGAGCCGCAGGCGGGCGCGGCGAGCGGACTCCTGGAGGAACTCGGCGGCCGGCTGCTGCCGGGCGACCTCTGGGCCAAGGTGGCCGGGATGGAGACCGAGAAGAACCTGATCGAGCGCCGGGTGGTGGCGCCGCTCGCCGAGCCCGAGCGGGCCGCCCGGCACGGTGTGCGCCCGCCGCGCGCGATCGCCCTGTTCGGACCGCCCGGTACCGGCAAGACGACCTTCGCCCGGGCGATCGCCTCCCGGCTCGGCTGGCCGTTCGTCGAACTGCTGCCGTCCCGGCTGGCCGACGAGGGCAACCTGGCGGCCGCGCTGCGCGACGCCTTCGCCCGGATCGGCCGGCTGGAGCGCGCGCTGGTCTTCATCGACGAGGTGGAGGAGATCGCGCCGTTGCGCACCGAGGGCGTCCAGGGCGGCATGCACGGCGTCACCAACGAGCTGCTCAAGCTCATCCCGGGGTTCCGGGAGGGCGAGGAACGGCTGCTGGTCTGCGCGACCAACTCGATCCGCTCGCTGGACCCGGCGTTCCTGCGCCCGGGCCGCTTCGACTACCTGATCCCGATCGGCACTCCGGACCCGGCCGCGCGCTCCGCCATCTGGTCCCGGTACGCGGCCGGCCGGGCGGACGTGGACCTCGACGCGCTGGTGGGGGCGAGCGAGCTGTTCACCCCGGCGGACATCGAGCACGCCGCCCGGGTCGCCGCCCAGGCGGCCTTCGAACGGGACCTCGCCGGAGCGGACCCGGCCGGAGCGGACCCGGCCGGAGCCGCCGTGACAGGGCCGGACCCCGCCGCGACGGGGCCGGACGCCGCCGACGGGGCGAGCACCGAGGACTACCTGGCGGCCATCGCCCGGGCCCGGCCGACCGTCACCCCGGCGATGATCGAGGAGTTCGGCGCGGACATCACCTCGCATGCGCGCGTCTGAATATCGTTTCATCGCATGGTAGTTGCGGTTTGACACCCTGCCGGTCGGTGCTGACTAAATGTGGGCACCGACAGGACAGGAGGCCCGGCATGGGCACAGTGGCCGCGACGGACACCCCCGCCGTCGACCTCGCCGACCCCGGGTTCTGGCAGCTGCCCGCGCCGGCCCGGGCCGCCGCCTTCGCCGAGCTGCGCCGACTCCCCGGCCCGGTCTTCGTCGGCGAACGGGCCGGGGAGCGGGCCGGCGGCGCCAAGGGCGCCAGGAGCGGCAGGAGTGCCAAGGGCGCCAAGGGCGCCAAGGGCTACCACGCCCTGGTCCGGCACGCCGACGTGGTCGAGGCCAGCCGCACCCCCGCGGTGTTCCTCAGCGGTCCCGGGGTCACCACCCCCGAACCCGCCCGCTGGGTCCGGGCGCTGTTCGGCGACTCGATGGTCAACCTGGACGACCCCCGCCACGCCCAGCTGCGCCGGATCGTCTCCCGGGCGTTCACGCCGCGCCTGATCGCCCGGGTCGAGGACGACATCCGCCTGGTCGCCGCCCGCCTGATCGACCGGGTGGCACGGGACCGGCCCGAGGACTTCGTCACCTCGGTCGCCGCCGAGCTCCCCTTCCAGGTCATCTGCAACATGATGGGCATCCCGGAGGAGCCCCGCCGCGCGATCCTCGACCAGGTCAACCACGCCTCCGAGAACACCGGGGTGGCCCGGCCGCTGCGCAGCCGGATCCGGGTGCCCGGGCGGGGCCTGCGGGCGCTCGCCCGGATGCAGGGCATGGTCGCCGAACTCGGCCGGGAGCGGCGCCGCCGGCCCACCGACGACCTCATCTCCGCCCTGGTCACCGCCGACGTCGACGGCCGCCGGCTGACCGGCCGGGAGCTCGGCGCGTTCTTCTCCCTGCTGCTGGTCGCCGGTGTCGAGACCACCCGCAACGCACTGGCCCACGGCCTGCACCTGCTCACCGTCCACCCCGAGCAGCGGGCCCTGCTGCTCGGCGACCCGGACCGCCACCTCGGCGGCGCGGTGGACGAGATCGTCCGCCACGCGACGCCGATCATCCAGTTCCGCCGCACCCTGGCCGTCGACCACCGGCTGGGCGGCCCCGAGGGCCCCCTGCTGCGGGCGGGGGAGAAGGCGGTGCTCTTCTTCGGCTCCGCCAACCGCGACGAGAGCGTCTTCACCGACCCGGACGCCTTCGACATCACCCGCACCCCCAACCCCCACCTCGGCTTCGGCGGTGGCGGGCCGCACTACTGCCTGGGCGCGCACCTCGCCCGGCAGGAGATGAAGGTGCTCTACCGGGAGCTCTTCACCCGCCTGCCGCAGGCCCGCTCGGTGGGCGAGCCGGAGCTGGTCCCGTCCAACTTCGACCACCGGGTGCGGGCGCTGCGCTTCACGTTCTGACGCGGCCCCGCCCCCCGTGGTCGGCTACCCACCGGTCGGGATGCCGCGGTCGGCCTTCACCTGCTTCATGGTCAGGTGCGAGTTCACCTGGGCGATCCCGGGCAGCCCGGAGAGCACGTCGGTGATGAACCGCTCGTAGGCCGCGATGTCCGCCACCGCGATCCGCAGCAGGTAGTCCGGTTCGCCGAAGAGCCGGTGCGCCTCCACCACCTCGGGCAGCTCCGCCACCCGGTGTTCGAACTCGGCCACCGTCGCCCGGTCCTCGTGCCGCATGGTGATCGTCACGAAGGGCTGGAAGCCGCGGCCCACCGCCGCGCCGTCCAGCAGCGCCCGGTAGCCGCGGATCACGCCGTCCTGCTCCAGCTGCCGGACCCGGCGCAGGCACGGCGAGGGGGTGAGGTCCACCCGGGCGGCCAGTTCGGCGTTGGTGAGGCGGCCCTCCTGCTGGAGCTCGCGGAGGATTCTGCGGTCGATACGGTCCATAGCGCAATATTCTGCCAAATCGCGGACCGAACGGGCAGGAAGTGGCCATCGTGTGCCGAGCCGTTCCGGCTACCTTCAGTGACCGTAGCGCCGGAACGAACACGACAGGTCACGACCATGGACACGCACGCCCTCCTCCTCTTCCTGGGGGTCGACCTGCTCCTGGTCTGCACCCCCGGCCCCGACTGGCTCTACATCGCCGCCCGCGGCCTCGGCCAGGGCCGCCGCGCCGCACTGGTCGCCGTCGCCGGCGTCTGCGCCGGATACGCCGTGCACACCCTGCTCTCCAGCGCCGGCCTGGCCGCCGCGCTGCGGGCGGTGCCCGCCGCCCTGCCGGTGCTCCGGCTGGTCGGCGCCGGGTACCTGCTGGTGCTGGCGGCCGGCATGCTCCTCGCGCTGCGCCGGGGCGGGGCCACCGCCTTCGCGCAGGCACCGCCGCAACCCACCGCCACCGTGCTGCGCCAGAGCATGCTCACCGCCCTGCTCAACCCCAAGGGCCTGCTGCTCTACCTCTCCCTGGTGCCGCAGTTCGTCGACCCGGCCGCCGCGCTGCCGGTCGGCGGCCAGGTGCTCGCGCTCGGCTCGCTCAACGTGCTGGCCTGCGCGGTCGTCTACGCCCTGGTCGCGCACGCCAGTGGCCGGCTGGGCGGCCGGTTCGGCACCACCCCGCAGGCCGCCCGGCGGATGACGATGGTCTCCGCGGTGCTGCTGATGCTGGTGGCGGGCGTCACGGCGAGCGCCTGAGAACCGGAGCAGAATGCGGGCATGACAGAGCGTCCGCTACCCGCCACCCCGCCCGCCGCCGCCCCCGACGGCCCCACCGCGCACGCCTGGGCCGCCCTGGGCGGGCCCGCCGACCTGCTGGAGCAGGTCTCCTTCCACGGGCCCGAGGACGTGCTGCCCGCCCGGCTGCCGGTCCGGCAGCTGGCCCGGGCCACCGTCGCCGCCTGCTCGCTGGCCGCCGGGGAGCTGTCCGCGCTGCGGTCGGGCGGCCCGGTGCCGGCGGTCCGGATCGACCAGGGCGCGGTGGCCACCGCCTTCGTCAGCGAACGCCACCTGCGGATCGACGGTCGCGCCCCCGTCAGCTTCGCCCCGCTCTCCGGCTTCTGGCAGACCGCCGACGGCTGGGTCCGCACCCACGCCAACTACCCGCACCACCGGGCCCGGCTGCTCACCGCGCTCGGACTGCCCGCCGACACCGGCCCCGAACCGCTGGCCGCGACGCTGCGCGAGCACCCGGCCGAGTGGATCCAGGAGCGCGCCTACCGGGCGGGAGCGCTCGCGGTGGCCGTCGCGCCGGCCGGCGGCCCCGCGGTCCCGCTGGTCGAGACCCGGGTGACGGACGGGGCCGCCGCCCGCCCGCTCGGCCCCGCCGGTCTGCCCGCCGAGGGCGTCCGCGTGCTCGACCTCACCCGGGTGATCGCCGGCCCCGTCGCCACCCGCACGCTCGCCCTGCTGGGCGCCGACGTCCTGCGGGTCGACTCGCCCCGGCTGCCCGAGGCCGAGGACGCCCACGCCGACACCGGCTCCGGCAAGCGCTCCACCCGGCTGGACCTCGCCGCCCCCGGCGACCGCGCGGTCTTCGAGGAGCTGCTGGCCACCGCCGACGCCGTCGTCACCGGCTACCGCCCCGGCGCCCTGGACGCCTTCGGCCTGGCGCCCGACGCCCTGCTCGAACGGCGCCCCGGCCTGGTCGTCGCCCAGCTCCACGCCTGGGGCCGGACCGGCCCCTGGGCCGGGCGCCGCGGCTTCGACAGCCTGGTCCAGGCCGGTGTCGGCATCGCCGTCACGGAGGCCGGTGCCGACGGCCGCCCCGGTGCGCTGCCCGCCCAGGCGCTCGACCACGGGACGGGCTACCTGATCGCCGCCGGCGTCCTGCGCGCCCTCACCGAGCAGCGCACCGGCCGCCCCGGCGGCCGCCACCTGCGCTTCTCGCTGGCCGGTACCGCCTCCTGGCTGCAGCACGGCATCGGGCCCGCCGCCCCCGGCCCGGCGGCCGCGGAGTCCTACGACCCGCAGCGCTGGCTGACCGAGGCGGACTCCCCGTACGGGCGGCTGCGGTACGCGCTCCCGCCGATCGGCTACCAGGGCGGCCCCGCCGACTGGTCCCGCCCGCCGGGCCGCTGGGGCACGGACGCGCCGGCCTGGAGCTGACGGGCGGCCGCCGCCGGGGAGCTGTCGGCGGCGGGTGGCAGGATCCCGGTATGACCGCGCACGCGAGCGACTACGCCTGGCTCGACTCCGGGGACTTCGCCACCCTCACGGAGGCGTACTGCCTGACCATGGTCGAGGGGGTGTCCGCCGGCGAGCTGCTCCGCCGTTTCGGCGCCGCCCCCGGCCGGCGGGTCACCGGTACCCCGGAGGTCCTGGCGGCCTGGGACCGGTACGAGGACGGCGGCGACACCGGCGAGGACGGCGACGGCCACGGCGACGAGGCGCTCGACGGCGACGAGGAGCTGCTGCTCGTCGCCGTCGCCGAACTCGACGGCTGGGCGGTGGCCCTGGAGGTCAACGGCTACCTCGGGACCAGCCGGGGCCTGCTGCCCCGCCTCGCCGAGGGCTCCAGGCTGGTCTCGCACTTCCGGAACGTCAACGCGGTGGACCACTTCCACTGGCGGGAGGGCGAGCGGCACCGGCTGCACTTCGAGCCGCTCTTCCCGGCGGACCGCGACGGCGCCGACGCGGACGCGGTGGCGGAGCTGCTGACGGCGGTCGGCTTCGACCTCAGCACGGCCGAGGGGCGCGGCATCGACCGGACCACGCCCGCGGCCTTCGCCCTCGGCGAGGAGCTCACCGGGCTGCGGCTGACCCCGGAGCGGCTGCGGGCGGCGGAGTTCGTGATCGGCTACGCCCCCGTGCCGTAGCACCCGCTGCCGGGCGCCCACCGGGGCGCGTGGCCGCGGCCGTCAGACGCCGGACGGGATCTCCTTGGCCCGGCTGCGGACCTGGAAGGCGGTGATGATCTCGATCAGGCCGAGGAACAGCAGCCAGCACCCGGCGAGCACGGTCAGGGCGGTGATCGAGCCGACCGGCCAGACCATCAGCAGCACGCCGGCCACGGTGTTGGCCGCCCCGGCGAAGGCCTGCCAGCCGCGCGCCGGCATGTCGGCGTCCGAGATCGCGGCGACGAGCTGGGTGATGCCCCGGAACAGCCAGCCGATGCCGATCCACAGCGCCAGCAGCAGGAGCGACTGCACCGCGCTGCGGAAGCACAGCAGGCCGAGCAGGACGCAGAGCGCGCCGCTGATGAAGGCCAGCACCCGCATCGCGGTGGTGACATGGGTGCCGAAGGCGGCGACCAGCTGCACGATGCCGATGACCAGCAGGTAGAGGCCGAACAGCACGCCCACGACCATCAGCGTCTGCTTCGGCCAGGCGAAGACGATGATCCCGAGGGCGAGCGAGACGAGCCCGGCGAGCAGCAGCACCTGCCAGGCGGCCTTGGCGAGCATTCCGAGCGGGCCCCGGACCGGCGAACCGTCGGGGGTGATGATCGGGGAGACCACGGTGGTGTACTCCTGGCGGCTTGGGAGGGGCGGAGGACACTCCTGACGATCGTCGCGGGGGCCGCGCACCGCCCGTCGGGTTCGCCCGTCCGGGGGACGGAACTGATGTCCCCCGGACACCGGAAGGACATCTCCCGTCCGGCTCGCCGCCAGGCCGCACCTCTGCACCCGGAACCACGCCGACCGCACCTGCCGCCTCGAAGCGGGTGACCGGATCGTGGTCGCCGCCGGCCGCAGCGGGCCCGCCCGGCGCAACACCCGCGTGGTGGCCGAGGACTGACGGACGGGCGGGGGCGGCGGGCGCCGAACGGCCGCCGCCCCCGCCCGTGCCGGATCAGCGGTGGGTGAACTCCGGCGGGCGCTTCTCGGCGAAGGCCGCCATGCCCTCCTTCTGGTCCGCGGTGGCGAAGGTCGCGTGGAACAGCCGGCGCTCGAAGCGGACGCCCTCGGCCAGGGTGGTCTCGAACGCCCGGTTGACGCTCTCCTTCATCATGATCGCGGCGGGGGTGGACATCTGCGCGACCGTCTCCGCGGTGGCCAGCGCCTCGGCGAGCAGCTCGCCGGCCGGGACGATCCGGGAGACCAGGCCGGCCCGCTCGGCCTCCTCGGCACCCATCATCCGGCCGGTCAGGCAGAGTTCCATCGCCTTGGCCTTGCCGACCGCGCGGGTCAGCCGCTGCGAGCCGCCGATCCCCGGGATGACCCCGAGCTTGATCTCCGGCTGGCCGAACTTCGCGGTGTCGGCGGCCAGCAGGATGTCACAGAGCATCGCCAGCTCGCAGCCGCCGCCGAGGGCGAAGCCGGCCACCGCCGCGACGACCGGCTTGCGCAGCTCGCCGAGCCGGTCCCACGGGCCCAGCCAGTCGTCCAGGTAGACGTCGGGGAACGCGTTGCCCTGCATCTCCTTGATGTCGGCGCCGGCCGCGAAGGCCTTCTCCGAGCCGGTGATCACCATGGCGCCGATCTCCGGGTCCCGGTCGAACGCGGTGGCGGCCGCGACCACCTCGTTCATCAGCTGGGTGTTGAGCGCGTTCAGCGCCTTCGGCCGGTTGAGCGTGATCAGCCCGACCCGCCCCTTGCGCTCGACCAGGATCGTCTCGTAGGTCTCGGTCATCGCCGTTGACTCCCATTCCGCTGCTCGGCACCACACCGGGTGCGTCCTGACCACCCAACGATCTACGACGGGCCCCGCCTCGCGCCAGTCTTGCCATGCGAGACGGTGGTCACGGGCTCCGGCGTCCGGCGGGTCGGCTCCGGCCGGGGCCGGTCCGCCGCCCCGGCCGGAGCCGACGGCGGTCAGGCCAGGCCGAGTTCGTCGCCCTCGCGCGGGGCGAAAAAGCGGTCGACCTCGGCCGCGGTGACGCCGGCCGGCTCGGCCGGGGACCAGCGCGGGGCACGGTCCTTGTCGACCACCTGGGCGCGGATCCCCTCGACGAGGTCCGGCGTGGTCAGCGCGTGGCAGGAGATCCGGTACTCCTGGTCGAGCACCGCCTCCAGGGAGGGCAGCGTGCGGGCCCGGCGCAGCGCGGCCAGGGTGACCTTGACGGCGGTGGGGGCGTTGCCGAGCAGCTGTTCGGCGGCCTCCTTGGCCTCCGGGACGCCGCAGCCGAGCAGCCGCTCGACGATCTCCTCGACGGTGTCGGCCGCGTAGCAGGCGTCGATCCACTGCCGCCGGTCGGCCAGGGCAGCGGGCGGTGCCGGGGCGGCGTGGGCGGCCACGGCGGCGGTGAGGCCGGCGCCGGTCAGCCCGGCGGTGCCCGCCAGGGCGGCGAGCAGCACGGGGATCCGCGCGGTGGGCACGAAGTGGTCGGCGAAGCCGCAGTACAGGGCGTCGCCGGGGCCCATCGAGCCCGAGGTGAGCCCGAGGTGGAGGCCCGACTCGCCCGGGGCGCGGGCCAGCAGCAGGCTGCCGCCGACATCCGGGACGAGGCCGATCCTGGTCTCCGGCATCGCCACGACGGACCGCTCGGTGACGATCCGCACGGCGCCGTGGGCGGAGAGGCCGACCCCGCCGCCCATGGTGATGCCGTCCATCACCGCCAGGTAGGGCTTCGGGTAGCGGGCGATCAGCGCGTTCAGCCGGTACTCGTCGCGGAAGAACGCCCGGGCGCCGGCGCCGCCCGCCTTGGCGTCGTCGTGCAGGGCCCGGATGTCCGCCCCCGCGCAGAGGCCGCGCTCACCGGCGCCGGTCAGCACCACGGCGCGCACCGCGTCGTCCGCCGCCCAGCCGTCCAGGGCGGCCCGGACGGCCCGGATCATGTCGTGGGTCAGGGAGTTGATCGCCCTCGGCCGGTCGAGCACGATCCGCCCGACGCCGCCGTCCCGGTAGGCCTGTACCTCTGCGCTCATCGGGCCCGCTCCCGTTCGTCGTCGCTGTCCGTCGTGGAGAACTCCGCCGTCACCGTACCCCCGGCGGGTGGCCGCCCCGGCGGCCGGGGACGCGCCGCTACGCGCCGGAGGCGGCGCCGGGTGTCCGGCGCCGCCTCCTGGGCGCTCCCGCGGCCGTGGTGCCGGCCGTGGTGGGGCTACGGCACGACCCGCCCGGTCACCTCGCCGAAGCCGACCACGGCGCCGTCGCGGCCCGGGGCGGTGGCGGTGATGACGACCTCGTCGCCGTCCTCCAGGAACGTCCGGACGGTGCCGTCCGGGAGCTTCAGCGGCTCCTCGCCGTTCCAGGTCAGCTCGATCAGGGCGCCCCGGGTCCGCGGCTCGGGGCCGCTGACGGTGCCCGAGGCGAAGAAGTCCCCGGTGCGCAGCGAGGCGCCGTTGGCCGTCAGATGGGCGAGCTGCTGCGCGGCGGTCCAGTACATCGAGGCGAACGGCGGGTGGGAGACCGGGTGCCCGTTCAGCCGGACCTCCATCGCGAGGTCCAGGCCCCACGGCTCGCCGCCGCGGTCGTCCAGGTAGGGCAGCGGCTCGACGTCCCGGGCGGGCGGGGCGACCCGGGCGTGCTCCAGGGCGTCCAGCGGCACGATCCACGGCGAGACCGAGGTGCCGAAGGACTTGCCGAGGAACGGGCCGAGCGGCACGTACTCCCAGGCCTGGATGTCGCGCGCGGACCAGTCGTTGACCAGGCAGACACCGAACACGTGCTCGCGGAAGGCGTCCAGCGGGACGGGCGTGCCGAGCGCGGACGGCGTGCCGACCACGAAGCCGACCTCCGCCTCGATGTCCAGCCGGCGGGTCGGTCCGAAGGACGGCGCCGGGTCGGCCGGGGCCTTGCGCTGTCCGTGCGGGCGGACCACCTCCGTCCCCGAGACCACCACCGTGCCGGCCCGGCCGTGGTAACCGATCGGCAAGTGCTTCCAGTTGGGGGTGAGCGGCTCCGAGCCGGGGCGGAAGATCCGGCCCAGATTGGTGGCGTGGTGCTCGGAGGCGTAGAAGTCGACGTAGTCGGCGACCTCGAACGGCAGGTGCAGCTCCACCTCGGCCAGGGGCAGCAGCAGCGGCGAGAGCGCCGCCCGGTGGGACTCGTCGGTGAGCCAGCGGGTCAGCGCCGCGCGCACCTCGGTCCAGACCGGACGCCCCGCGCCCAGCAGCGGATTGAGGCTCTCGGCGTCCAGCAGGACGGACGGCTCCCCGGCCGCGCGGGCGGCGGCCCCGGCGTCGAGGACGAACTCCCCGACGCGTACGCCGATCCGCCGCCGGCCCGGCCGGTCGGCGGCGGTGAAGACGCCGTACGGCAGGTTGTGCACGCCGAACGGCGAGTCCTGGGCGCTGGCGAGCCAGCTGCGGGGGGTGCTCAACGGTCCTCCTGGGGCATGGGACTGGGCGACAACAGGCCGAGCCCGGCCAGGTCGTCCAGGGGTTCGGCGACACTACAGGTGCCGAACGCGGTGAACGAGTTCCTGATCACCGTAACCTGACGGTCGGTCAGTTCGCCGATCGCCTTGGCCAGCACGGCGCCGGAGCGCTCGGCCAGCACCTCGGCGGCGGCCGACCGGTCGGTCTCCTGTGCGGCCAGCAGGACGTTCAGGAAGCCGTGGTGCTCGAAGCCGGTGACCGGATCGGTGTGCCGGACGGCGTGGTGCAGCCCGGCGGTGCACTTGTACGGCAGGCCGCGCTCCGCGCAGCCGGTGAGGAAGCGGGCCAGCTCCTCCTCGTCGGGGAAGGCGCCGGCCACCACCCCGCCGGTGCGGAACTTCGCCCGGTACGGGCTGTCGACCAGGACGTCCAGGGCGTCGCCCAGCGCGTCGCCGCGCAGCAGTTCGCGCGGCAGCTCCACGGCGGCCGGGACGTCCGGCGGCAGCAGCAGGTCCAGCGCGGCGACCGCCTCGCCGGCGTCCCGGGTGGCCAGCTCGACGCCGGCCACCTCGAACGGCGCGGCGGCCTCCAGGGCCGGGCCGAGCTCCGCACTGCCCCCCGGCAGTACGAGCCCGACCCGCAGCGGCCCGGTGTGCCGGGCCGGGTCCGCGGCGGCCGCCAGCTCGCCGAGCCGGCCCGCCCCGCAGAGCAGCGGGCCGACCGCGGCGGCGTACCAGGCGCTGCGGTGCGCCCGGTGGGCCGGCACCGCGTCGGCGAGCGGCAGGTTCCCGGGCGGGAACACGGCCGCGTCGTCGAAGAGGTCCCGGAACAGCTCGGGGATCGCGCTCATCGCGCGGGCCCCCGACCGGCCCAGGTCCACGCGTAGTTGCCGTCCTCGGAGGCCCGGCCGCCCTCGCCCAGCTCCAGTGGCCGGAAGGTGTCCACCATCACCGCGAGCTCGTCGAAGAACTCCGCGCCGATGCTGCGCTCGTACGCCCCCGGCTGCGGGCCGTGGGTGTGGCCGCCGGGGTGCAGCGAGATCGAGCCCTGGGCGATGCCCGAGCCCTTGCGGGCCGCGTAGTCGCCGCCGCAGTAGAACATCACCTCGTCGCTGTCCACGTTGGAGTGGTAGTAGGGGACGGGGATCGCGAGCGGGTGGTAGTCCACCTTGCGGGGCACGAAGTTGCAGATCACGAAGCCGTTGCCCTCGAACACCTGGTGCGCGGGCGGCGGCTGGTGGATCCGGCCGGTGATCGGCTCGTAGTCCCGCACGTTGAGGACGTACGGGTACAGGCAGCCGTCCCAGCCGACCACGTCGAACGGGTGGTGCGGCACGGTGTACCGGGTGCCCGCGACGCCGTTCGGGCCGCGGTGCTTGACCAGCACGTCGACGTCCGTGCCCTCGACGAGCAGCGGGCCGGCCGGACCGCGCAGGTCCCGCTCGCAGTACGGCGCGTGCTCCAGCAGCTGGCCGTACTTCGAGAGGTAGCGCTTCACCGGGGAGATGTGGCTGTTCGCCTCGATGCAGTAGGCGCGCAGCGGCTCGTCGCCGGCCGGCACCCAGCGGTGCGTGGTCGCTCGGGGGATGACCACGTAGTCGCCCTGGCCGACCGCCAGCGTGCCGAAGACCGTCTCGACCGTGCCGCTGCCGGACTCCACGTACACGCACTCGTCGCCGAGCGCGTTGCGGTACAGCTCGCTCGGGGCCCCGGCGGCGACGTACGAGATCCGCACGTCGCCGTTGCCGAGGACGAGCCGGCGGCCGCCCACCACGTCGGCGGACTTCCACTCCTGGCCCGCGAACAGCTCGTGCAGCTTGAGGTGCCGGGGGAGCAGGGGGTGGTTGGGCACCGTCGACTGGTCCGGCAGCTCCCACGGCACGGCGTCCACGACGGCCGAGGGGATGCCCCGGTGGTAGAGCAGCGAGGAGTCCGAGGAGAACCCCTCCTCGCCCATCAACTCCTCGTAGTACAGCCCGCCTTCGGGGGTGCGGTGCTGGGTGTGCCGCTTGGGCGGGATGCTGCCCAGCTGCCGGTAGTACGCCATCGTCCTGCTCCTCCTGGCCCGTTCGCCGACTGGCCCGTTCGCCGTTCTCGCTCCGATCGGGGGTGCTGATCAGAGGTTGCCGCGGCGGTCCTGCTCGCGCTCCAGGGATTCGAAGAGCGCCTTGAAGTTGCCCTTCCCGAAGCCGAGCGAGCCATGCCGCTCGATGAACTCGAAGAACACGGTCGGGCGGTCGCCCTGCGGCTTGGTGAAGATCTGCAGCAGGTAGCCGTCTTCGTCGCGGTCGACCAGGATGCCGCGCTTCTTCAGCTCCTCGACCTCGACCCGGACCTTCCCGATCCGGGCGCGCAGCTCCGGGTCGTCGTAGTACGAGTCGGGGGTGGAGAGGAACTCCACGCCGTTGGCGCGCAGGATGTCGACGGTGGAGAGGATGTCGTTGGTGGCGAGCGCCAGGTGCTGGCAGCCGGGGCCGCCGTAGAACTCCAGGTACTCGTCGATCTGCGACTTCTTCTTGGCGATGGCCGGCTCGTTGAGCGGGAACTTCACCCGGTGGTTGCCGCTGGCGACGACCTTGGACATCAGTGCGGAGTACTCGGTGGCGATGTCGTCGCCGACGAACTCGGCCATGTTCACGAAGCCCATGACGCGGTTGTAGAAGCCGACCCACTCGTCCATCCGGCCGAGCTCGACGTTGCCCACCGCGTGGTCCAGGGCCTGGAAGAGCCGCTTCGGGTGGCCGGCGGTGCGGGCCACCCTGGTCTCGGCGGCCACGAAGCCCGGCAGGTAGGGGCCGTGGTAGCGGGAGCGGTCGATCAGGGTGTGCCGGGTCTCGCCGTAGGTGGCGATGGCGGCGCGGCGCACGGTGCCGTTCTCGTCGGAGACGTCGTTCGGCTCCTCCAGCACGGTGGCGCCCTGGGCGCGGGCGTGCGCGATGCACTTGTCGACGTCCGGCACCTCCAGGGCCAGGTCGACGACGCCGTCGCCGTGCCGGCGGTGGTGGTCCAGCAGCGGGCTGTCCGGGGCGACACCGCCCTTGATCACGAAGCGGCAGGAGCCGGAGCGCAGCACGAAGGCCTTGCGGTCGCGGCGGCCGGTCTCCGGACCGGAGTAGGCGACCAGCTCCATGCCGAAGACGGACTGGTAGAAGTGGGCCGTCTGGGTGGCGTTGCCCACCACGAACACGATGGCGTCCTGCGCGGTGACAGGGAACGGGTCCGTGGCGGGGTCGTGCTCGACGAGGCCGACGAGGCGGCGGAGCTGCTCGGCGTCGAGACCGGCCTCGCGTTCCTCGGGGGTCAGCTCAAGGGCGTGGGACTGCGGGGTCATCGGTCGTTCCTCCACATTGAGGCCTCGGCATTGAGGCATCCGCTTGAGGCGGCCGCACCGCTGGGTGGGTGGTGCGGCTGAGCGGAGAGCTTGCTCCTGTCGGGGTGGTTGGGCAACAGGTCGGGATTTCACTGTTCAATGTGTACAAGCTGGTCAGGAAATGGCCGGTCCGGCTGCACAAAATGCCTGGTCGTCCGGGGTGGTTCGCGAGAGGTCTGTACGGCGGTCGATCGGGGCCGGTCGGGGCGGTGCCGGGGGGGTTCGGGTCGGGTCGGTGGGGGCGCTCAGGGGGTCGTCGGCGGGCCGCCCGGCAGGTACCGCAGGAACCAGTCGCGGGCCAGCTCGGCGACCCGGTCGAGCGTGCCCGGCTCCTCGAAGAGGTGGCCCGCGTGCGGCACCACCACCAGTTCACTCTCGCAGCGCAGCCGCGCCCGCGCCTGCCGGTTCAGGTCGATCACCCGGCCGTCCAGGCCGCCCACCACCAGCAGGGTCGGCGCGGTGACCTCGGCCAGTCGGCCGGGACCGGTGAGGTCGGGACGCCCGCCCCGGGACACCACGGCGCGCACCCCCTCGCCCAGCGCGGCGGCCGTCGTGAGCGCGGCGGCCGCGCCGGTGCTGGCCCCGAACAGCCCGAGCGGGAGAGCCCGCTCCCGGCCCTCCGGCAGCTCGGGCAGGAGCCCGGCCGCGGCGGTCAGCCGGGCCCCGAGCAGCTCGACGTCGAACACCTTCCGCCGGTCCGGCTCCTCGTCCTCGGTGAGCAGGTCGAACAGCAGGGTGGCCAGGCCGGCCCGGTTCAGGGCGGCGGCCACCCGGCGGTTGCGCGGGCTGTGCCGGCCGCTCCCGCTGCCGTGGGCGAACACCACCACGCCGGCCGCGTCCACCGGGACGGTCAGCCGGCCGGCCAGCCGGACACCCGCGACCGGCAGGACCAGCTCACGGTCGACCCCGCTGCCGGCCGCCCCGGCGCCGTCCTGGGCGGGCGCGGCCCGCGCCTCGGCGAGGTGGCGCAGCACCTCCTCGTCACCGGTCTGCGAGAAATCGCCGTAGAACTCGCCGATCGCGAAGAACGGCGACGGCGTGCCGACGCAGACCAGTTCGTCCGCGATCCCGGCCAGCCGGGCCGTCCAGTCGTCGGGCGCCACCGGAACGGCCAGCACCACCCGGGCCGCCCCCCGGGCCCGGACGATCACGCAGGCGGCCCGGGCCGTGGAGCCGGTGGCGATGCCGTCGTCCACCACGACCACGGTGCGGCCGCGCAGCTCCTCGGGCGGGCGCCCGCCCCGGTAGCGGCGGGCCCGCCGCTCCAGCTCCGCGCGCTCGCGCAGCTCGACGTCGGCGAGCTGCCCGGGCGTGACGCCGACCAGCCGGATCACCTCGTCGTTGAGCACCCGGACGCCGTCCTCGCCGATCGCGCCCATGCCCAGCTCGGGCTGGCGGGGCACCCCGAGCTTGCGGATCACGCAGATGTCCAGCGGGGCGCCGAGCGCGGCCGCGACCTCGGCGGCCACCGGGACCCCGCCGCGCGGGAGGGCGACGACGACGGTGCCGGGGCCGCGCAGGTGGCCGAGCAGTTCGGCCAGCCGGCGGCCCGCGTCGGTGCGGTCGGTGAAGTGGGTCCGGGTGCGGTGCATGACGCGGCCTCCGGTTCCACCGTACGTCGGCGGGCGGCGCCGGGGGCCGGCCGTTCCCGCCTCCGGCGGCCGGTGGGTGCCTCGCGCCGCACGCCGTCGCCCCGGCGGCCGGCATCCCCGGGGGACCGGCACGAAGTACGGGACGTTCGGCAGGGATCCGGTGCACTACCCGCTCCCCTACCTGCGGGCCCGGAGCTGGGAGCGGTCATAGCGCCCGCGCGCCCTGACCTGCCCGTTCCGCGCCCGGCCCTTCCCGGTCCTGCCCCTTCCCGGTCCCGCCCCTTCGCGGTCCTGCCCGCGCCCGGCCTGTCCCGGTCCTGCCCCGGCCCGTCCCGGTGCCGCCCCGGCCCGTCCCGTGTGCCGACCGGGCCGGGACGGGCAGGGCGGCTCAGGCGCCCGGGGCGTCGGGCGGGCCATCGTCGAGATCGGAGAACCCGGGAGGCCGGAGCAGTCGCAGCAGGAGCGGGAGGTGGATCGCGATGGGCGGCACCACCGTATTCGACCGTCGGATCCAGGCCGGACCGGCCGGCATCCCGCTGGCGGTGCGCCGGGGCGACGGTTCCTGGGCCGAACTCGCCGAGCGGACGGCCGCGTTCGGGGCCGATCGGTTCCTGCTCGTGACCGACGGCGCGGCACCCGCCGACCACCTCGCCAGGGTCCGCGCCATGGCCGCCGCGCAGGCGCCGTGCACCGTCATCGACCTGCGGTCCGCGCCGCTGCCGGACCGGCCTGCCCCGGGCGAGGGCACCGGTGGCCGCACCGTCGTGATCGCCCTCGGCGGTGAGCGGGCCTGCGCCGTCGCGGCCGACCTGCGGCTGCCGACCACCCTGGCGGCGGCCGTCGGGCCCGCGCTCGCGCTGCGGCGCCCGCCCCCCGAGGCCCGCGCGCTGCCCGACCGCACGGCGCCCGCGCTGGTCTGGGTCCGCGGCGATGTGCTGGCCGACCGGCCCGCCGCCGAGACCAGGGCGGGCATGATCGGCGTGATCCGGCACGTGCTCGCCGTCTGCCCGGCGCAGTACGAGGCGCTCGCCGAGGCCCTCGACCCCGAGGCGCGCTACTCCGAGCGCACCGTCGCCGGCTTCCTCGCCGTCTGCGCGGACGCCCGGGCCGCCCTGGTCTGCTTCGACCCGTTCGAGACCGGCCCGGCCCTCGCCCTGGGCTACGGGCGGCGCCTCGGCACACTGGTTCGCCGCCTGGCCGGCCGCCTCTTCGCGCCCGGCGAGGCCGAGGCCCTGGGACTCCTGCTCGCCGCCCGCCTCGCGGTCCGGCTCGGCCTGCTGGACGCGGCCGGAGCCTGGGCCCACCGCGAACTGGTCGCCCGCAACGGCTCGGTGACCGGCCTGCCCGGCGGTACGGACGTGGCGGCCCTCGCCGACGCGCTCGGCGCGGCCCTCGCTCCCGGACCCGGTCTGCTGCTGCTCGCCGGTCTCGGGCGGCCGTCCTGCGTGGCCGGCCGGCTGCTCACGCCGGTGGGAGCCGCGCCGGTGCGGGCGGCGGTGGAGGGGCTGGGTCCGGTCGGGGTGCCGTCCGGTCGGGTCGCGGAGCTCCTGCCGGTGACCGGGTGAGCGCGGGGTCCCGGTGCGCGGCACCTCCGGACCGGGCGGGGCCCGGCAGCGGGCGGGAGCAGGACGGGACACGGTCACCGTGCGACCGGGACGACGGGCGGCACACCGTGGAACGGCAGGGCGGACCGGACCGGGCCGCCGCCGACCAGAAGGAGTCACCGCCATGACGGGCACCGTCATCACCGACCTCCGCCGACGCGGCGCCGTCGACCCCAGCCGCGTGCTGACCGGGCCGCTGCGCGCGGTCGGACTGCGGTGGCTCGACCCGGGCCGCACGACCGAGGTCATCGCCGAGGGCGTCGAGCACGCCCTCTACGTCACCGCCGGTTCGGGGACGGCCACCGGCCCGGACGACGACGCCGAGGAGGCGCCCGACGCCGGGTTCCCGCTGGTCGAGGGCACCGCGCTGACCCTGCCGCTGGGCGGGCGGACGGTGCTCACCGCCGGCACGGCGGGGCTGGAGTTCTTCCAGGCCGTCCTGGCCGTCGCCGGCCGTCCGACCGGGTCCGAGGCCCCCGGGCCGTCCAGGGGACGGCGGCGCGCCGACGGCCACGCCGGGGCCCGCCCCGGAGGTGACGGCCCGGGAACAGCCCCTCCGGACCGGCCCCCGCGCCCCCGGCGGTCCGCCGATCCCGAGCACCCCGAACAGCCACAGCACCCCGAACAGGCACAGCACCCCGAACAGGCACAGCACCCCGAACATCCCGAACATCCCGAGCACCCCGAACATCCGAAGGGAGGCGAGTCACGGTGATCGTCACCGCCGCCGCAGGCTCCGCCGCCGTCATCCTGGGTCCGAACGGTGAACGGATTCGCCTCCGCTGCCTGGCCCGCCGCTCCATGCTCGCCAGTGCCTGCGAGTCCTTCGACCACCTGCGGCTGAGCCCCGGCGCCCGCCACACGCTGCCGGGGCAGGCCGGGACCGAGGTCGCCCTCCATGTGCTGCGCGGCTCCCTCCTCGTGGGGCAGACGCCCGGCGAACCGAACCACCTGGCGGTCGACGGCGACCTCCTGCTGGCCCGTCGGGGCACCCCGCTCCAACTGGAGGCCGGACCGCTGGGTGCCGAACTGCTCTGCCTCACCCTGGCCGCGGCCCCCCGCGCCACCGCCCGCCCGGCCCCGGCCCGGCGGCGCACCGAGTGGCGTACCCGCCCCTGACCCGCCCCGAGCCCGTCGGCCATCCCGGCCCGGGTGCTCCGCTCCGGAGCGCCCGGGCCGGACGGCTGTCCCGGCCCCACGCCCGCAGGTGCACCCCGGCCCGCGCCGGGGCCGCCCCATGTGCGCGGGGCCGTACGGCGTCCGGTCCTGCGTGGGCCGCCGTCCCGTTCGCCGTCCCGTTCGCCGTCCCGTTCGCCGTCCCGTTCGCCGTCCCGTCCGAAGTCCCGTCCGAAGTCCCGGAGTGGGACCGGAACGGGACGGCGGGCCCATGCGCCCGGGGCGGCGGCCCGCGCAGGGTGGAGGAAGAACGGCCGACCGGCCCGAACCGGTCGGAAGTCGAAGGATCTGGAGCATTTCCCATGGCAACGAACACGGCAACGAAGACGTTCTGCGTCGCGTCCGTACTCGTCGGCCTGGCCGCGGCAGCCGTCGTGTGTCGGAACGTCGTCGACGGCGCGGCAACCACCCCCGGCCCGGCGCCCAAGCGCGGTGGGACCACGAACAGGTGCAAGCCCGGGGAGAAGGACTGCAAGGGCTGAGGCGCTGTCCGTCCCCGTCCCCCTGAACCCGTCGCCGCCCCCGGTGCAGCCCGCACCGGGGGCGGCGGCCGTTCCTCATGCCGTGCCCGCGCCGCCCTTGGACGGGAAGCGGGGGAGCACGGCCCGCACCCGGGTCCCGTGTTCCCGGGGCAGCGGTGCGACCGTGCAGCTGCCGCCGATCTCGGCGGCCCGGTCGGCCATCGAGCGGACCCCGACCCCGCTCCCCTCGCCGCCCGCGGGCTCGGGCACGGCGTCGCCGTCCGCCTCCCGCCGGTAGCCGACCCCGTCGTCCTGCACGGTCAGCGTCAGCGTCTCGTCGTCCACCCGGACCACCACCTCGGCGCGTTCGGCGCGGGCGTGCCGCAGGACGTTGTTCAGCGCCTCGGCGGTGATCCGGTAGACGGCCACCTCGACGGCGGCCGGCAGGGGCGGCAGGGGGTCGGGGGTCACGGTGGCGTCGACGGCGAGTCCGGCGCCGCTGAAGGTGAGCGCGAGGTGCTGGACGGCCCGGGCCAGCCCGAACTCGCCCAGCGGGGCGGGCCCGAGGCGGTCGGTGATCCGCCGGACCTCCTTGATCGCCAGCGCGAGGTCGCCCGAGATCCCGGTCAGCGTCCGCGCCATCTCCCCGCCGGCGTCCCCGGCCCGAGCCTCCTCCCCGGTGGCGGCGGCGACCCCGGCCGCCGCCGAGGCGACGTTGTCCACCCGCAGCCGGAGCCCGGCCAGCACGGGGCCGAGCCCGTCGTGGATGTCCCGGCGCAGCCAGCGCCGCTCCTCCTCCCGCGCCGCGACGATCTGCGCCCGGCTCGCCTGGAGGTCCTCCTGCAACCGCAGCGAGGCGACGGCGGGTGAGACCTGGTCGGCGAGCGAGCGCAGGATGTCGATGTCGCCGGCCTCCAGCCGCTCCTCGCCCTCGCGCAGCCCGACCGTCAACTCCCCGATCGTCGTGCCGTGGTGGACCAGGGCGAAGGCCTGGTCCGGTCCGTCCGTCCGGCCCACGGCGGCCAGCGGGCGGCGGCCGGCCCGGGTGGTGACGCTCAGCGCGACCCCGGGCAGCCGCAGCTCCTCCGCGACGGTGCCGCACAGGACGGCCGGCAGCCGCTCGGGGTCCACCACCTGCCGGACCCGTCCGGCCAGGGTGCGCAGGACCTGGTAGGGCTGGGCGCGGTCGCCGTAGTAGAGCCGGTCGATCACCCCGACCGCCCACCGGGCGGCCCGGGGCAGGGCGGCGCCGAGCCCGAACACCAGGGCGATCAGCGTCAGCCCGGCCGCACCCCGGCCCGGGACCAGCCAGCCGGAGAGCACGGCGGCCACCACCACGAACAGCGTGGTCAGCCCGGTGGCCAGGAGCAGTCCGGTCAGTACCGACCGGGCCGCCCGGTCGAGCCGCCAGCCGCCGTCGCGGATCACCAGGTGGGCGACGGCGACCGCCCAGACCGCGCCGGCGGCGGTGAACAGCCCGTAGCTGAGCCAGTAGTCGTTCTGGAAGCTGCGGTTGTAGTAGTCCTCCAGTCCGGCCCAGAGCAGGTAGGCGCCCAGCATGCCCGCCACGTGCGCCCGGTGGGCCGGGTGCTGCGGCCGGGGCGCGCCGTCGCGGCCGCGCTCCGGCCGGGGGGAGGGGCGGAGCAGCCGGACCAGCAGGACGGCGGCGGCGAAGCCGACGAACAGGAAGTTCGCCGGTTCGTAGAGGCTGTCCAGGTGGTCGGCGATCGAGCCGAAGAACCGGGCGGGCGCGCCGTCGGCGAGCGGGTTCGGCCGGCCGTACGAGGTCGCGTGGCCCAGGAACGACAGGCCGTCCGGGATCTCCCAGAGCGCGACGGCACCGATGTAGAGCCACCACCGGCGGTCGGTGAGCCGTCCGTACGGGAGCCAGAGCGGCAGGACGTAGAACAGGGTCTGGCTGATCGTGTTGCAGACCGACCGCAGCACCGCCATCGCCCCCGCGAGGCGCGGATCGGAGAGTTCCACCCAGACGGGTGCCCCGGCGGCGCTGGGCAGCATCGAGGTCAGGGCGTAGACCAGCATCACCCAGCCGAGCGGGCTGCCCGGCCGGTGGGCGTGCAGCAGCATCCCGGCACCGGCGGTGGGCAGTGCGTAGAGCAGGATGGCGAGTTGGTCCCGGGGGCGGTCGACCCCGGGCGTACCGAGGTGGACGAGCACGTAGCAGGTCCAGAGGGTGGCGACGGCCAGGCAGAGGGCCGTGCAGGCCGCTGCGGCGGCGAGCTGCCGTTGGGCGGGCGTCCGGCGGGCGGAGGGCCCGGTGGCAGTCCGCGGCCGGGTCGGGATCACCGTGATCATGGCACCGCCTCGCAACGGGCTCGGGAGAGGTCCGGCGGCAGCCGCGCACCGGGCACCATTTCAGTCTCGACCGCCCGCCGTCCCGGGCGCATGGGGCAGCGGTCTCGTCCTCGGCACGGTGGTCCGTCGCCGCACGGCGATCCGCGCATGTCACAGAAAGTCACTCCCGCATCGCTGGTAGTGTCGGCCAGGTGGACCAACAGCACCCCGTCGAACCGCCCGCCCCGCAGCCGGACGATCGGCCCCGGGCCGCGCCGCCGGGCGCGGGCGACGGCTCCGGCGCACCGGGAGCGCCGTCCGGCCCGGGCGGCGGGCAGGTCCCGGAGGCCCCCGGCCCTTCGGGCGAGGAGCGGGAGGACTCCTCCGTCCGGGTCCTGATCGTCGACGACCACCCGCTGTTCCGGGAGGGCCTCAGGGCGGCGCTGGAGAGCGCCGAGGGGATCGCCGTGGTGGCCGAGGCGGAGCGGGTCGGCGAGGTCGCGGCCGCCGTCGCCCGCAGCCGCCCGGACGTGGTCGTGATGGACCTCTCGCTGCCGGACGGCTCCGGGCTGGAGGCCGCGCGCCGGCTCGCCGAGCGGCAGCCGTCCCCGCCGGTGCTGATGCTGACCATGTCGGACGACGACGGCAGCCTGCTCGCCGCGCTCCAGGCGGGCGCGCGCGGCTACCTGGTCAAGGGCGCCGGCCGGGAGGAGGTGCTGCACGCGGTGCGGACGGTCGCGGCGGGCGGGGCGGTGTTCGGCGCGGACGTGGCCGGGCGGATCACGGCGCTGCTGGCGGGCGCCCGGCTGCGCGAGGCCGGGCAGCTGTTCCCCGCGCTCACCGCACGCGAGGCGGAGGTGCTCGACCTGGTGGCGCGCGGGCTGGACAACCGGCGGATCGCCCGGGAGCTGGTGGTGGCGGAGAAGACGGTCCGCAACCACGTGACGCACATCTTCGAGAAGCTGCACGTCGCCACCCGGGCCGAGGCGGTGGCCCGGGCACGCGACATGGGACTCGGCGACGGCTGAGGCGGCCGGCACCGGGGCGGGCGCGGGGGCGGGGGCGGGGCACGGAGCGGACCGCCGCCCCGCGCGCCCGGGATGCCAGGAAGCCGAGGATGCGGGGGAGGAGGCCCACATGAGCGAACCGGTTCCGGCCACCGGCGCCCGGCAGGCCGGTCCGACCCGGGCGTACCGGGTCTGCGCCGCGACGCTGCTCTCCGGCCTCGGCTGGGTGCTGCTGGCCCTCGTCCACCAGGACGCCCCGTGGACCGACGCGTTCCTGCTCCACGACGGCCAGACGGTGCTGCTCGGCTTCGGCTTCGCGCTCTCCGGGGTGCTTGTCCTGGCCCACCGGGCCGGACCGGACGCCCTCCCGCCGGGCGCCGTCGGCGGTCCCGGCCCCACCGACCCCGGCCCCACCGACCCCGGCCGGGCCGCCCCGGCCGCCGCCGCTCCCCCCGGACTCGGCCTCGGAGCGGTCCTGCTGGCCGCCGGTTTCGGCGGCTGCCTCTCCCGCTTCGTGCTGTTCGCGGCCAGGGCGGCCGGGGCCGGCCCGGTGGCGGAGGCCGTCGGGGCGGCCCTGCTGCTCGCCTCCGTCACCCTGTTCGTCTTCCTGGCCATCGCCCTGCCGCTCTGGCTCCCGGAGGGGCGGCTGCCCGGCGGCCCCGCGGGCCGGGCCTTCGTGGTCGTGGTGGCGCTCTGGAGCGCCTGCCACGCCTGCGTGGTCCGACTCGGGGCGCCGCTGCCCTACTTCGGCGACGTCCTGGTGCCGCAGGGCGAGGGGCTGCCGCTGGACGAATGGCGGGTCACGCCGGTCTCCTGGGCGCTCGTCGCGGTCAGCCTGACGGTGGCCGCGGTGCGCTGGCGCCGCTCGGACCGGCCGCACCGGGCGGTCGCGGCGGTGCTCGTCCCCTACCTGATCTGGCTGGTCACCACCAACATCGCGCTCAGGCTGGGGACCTCCGAGAGCATCGCGGCGGTCGCCTACTTCACCGGCTCGGCGCTGTGGATGCTCGGCGCGGTCGGGTACGGCTTCACCCGGGACCGCTCGCGCTACCTGGACCGGGCGACCCGGCGGATGCTCAGCGTCCTCGCCCTGACCGCCGTGCTGATCTCCGGCTACCTCGGCATCGCGCTGCTGCTGCGCCGCGCGCTGCCGCAGGCCAGTACCGCCGGCGCCCAGCTCCTCGCGGCCGGGGCGCTCGCCATCGGGGGGTTGATCGGCCCGACCACCCGCTGGGTGGTCCGCGCCGTCGACCGCTTCTACTACGGCGAGCGGGCCCGCCCGTACCAGGTGGTGCGCGCGCTCGCCGAGCGGCTCAGCCGGGCCGTCAGCCCCGCCGACGCGCCGCCGCTGCTCTGCGAGACCGTGGTCGGCGCCCTCGGCCTGCCCGGGGCCCGGGTGGTCCTGCACACCAGCAGCGGTCCGCACGAACTCGCCTCGGTGGGCACCGTCGGTCCCGACAGCCAGGTGTTCCCGCTCAGTTACGAGGGCATGGTGATCGGCGACCTCTGCGCGCCGCCGCGCGCCGGGCAGCCCGTGCTGGACGCCCAGGACCACGAGGTGCTGCGGTTCCTCGCCGACCAGGCCGCGCCCGCCATCGCCTCGCTGCGGATGTACGAGGAGGTCCAGTCCGGCCGGCGGCAGATCGTGCTGGCCCGGGAGGAGGAGCGGCGCCGGCTGCGGCACGACCTGCACGACGGGCTCGGGCCGACCCTGTCCGGACTGCGGCTCGGCATCGACACCGCGCGGGCCGCCGTCCCCGAGGACTCCCCGGCCGCCCGCTCGCTGCGCGCGGTGTCGGCCGGGATCGGCCAGGCGATCGTCGAACTGCGCCGGATCACCGAGGGGTTGGCGCCAGCCGCGCTGGCCGGCCAGGGCCTGGCGGAGGCGCTGCGGCGACTGGTCGCCGGACTGGACGGGGAGCGGGTCCGGCTCAGCCTGGAGCTCGACCCGGACCCGCCGCCGGTGCTGCCGGCCGCCGTCGAGGTGGCGGTGCTGCGGATCGGCGGCGAGGCGCTGAACAACGTGCTGCGCCACGCGGGCGCCACGGAGGCCCGGTTGACGCTGCGGGTCCGCCCGCACGAGGTGGTGGTCGAGGCCCGGGACGACGGCCGGGGCTTCCCGGCGGCTCCCGCGGACGGCGGCGAACCCGGCGCCGCCGAGCAGGACGGCGCCGGCCGCCGCGGTGCCCACCGGGCCGGATCCGGGCTCGGGCTGCGCTCGATGGCCGAGCGCGCCGAGGAGTTGGGCGGCGCCTTCACGGCCGTGAACCACCCCGGCGGCGCCCTCGTCCGGGCGGTGCTGCCCCGGATGCCGGTCGTGTCCGAAACGACGGCCCCGACCACGGACGGAGCCGACCGCCCGCGGCGGGCCCCTTGACGGAAGCCGGGGTTGGCCCAATCATCATGGTCGCGTCAACTTCGCGGCTGTGCCCCCGCTGTCACCGCTCCCCGACCGGGCTGTCCCGGCCGGTAGCCCTGTTCCCGGCCGGACCCCAACCCGGCCGCCCCTACGACCCGACGGCCCTCCGCGAGGCTGTGCGCTTCCGTTCTGCCCCATCAGAATCTGGAGCCTCCATTGACCGAGCGCGCCTCGCGGCGATCCCGCCTGCGCCGATCCGCCCTGTCGACCGGGGCGGTCGTCACACTCGCCGCCGCCCTGTTCGCCCCCGCCGCCGTCGCGGCCCCCGCCGCCCCGGTGGCACCCGAGGCCCCCCGGGCCGTCGCCGCCGCCCCCGACATCCCGGTCGCCAACGTCAAGGCGCACCTGGCCCAGCTGCAGTCGATAGCCACCGCCAACGGCGGCAACCGTGCGCACGGCCGTACCGGCTACAAGGCGTCGATCGACTACGTGAAGGGCAAGTTGGACGCGGCGGGCTTCACCACCGCGCTGAAGACCTTCACCTACAACGGCTCGACCGGCTACAACCTCATCGCCGACTGGCCGGGCGGCGACACCTCGCACGTCGTGATGGCCGGCGCCCACCTGGACTCCGTCACCGGCGGTCCGGGCATCAACGACAACGGCTCCGGCTCGGCCGGCATCCTGGAGACCGCGCTGGCCGTCTCCCGGGCCGGCCTCCAGCCCACCAAGCACCTGCGGTTCGGCTGGTGGGGCGCCGAGGAGTACGGCATGGTCGGCTCCAAGAACTACGTCAACAGCCTTCCCGCCGCCGAGCGTTCGAAGATCGACACGTATCTGAACTTCGACATGATCGGCTCGCCGAACCCGGGCTACTTCACCTACCGCTACGACTCCGCGCTGGACGCGCTGTTCCGCGACTACTTCGCGGGCATCGGGATCAGCACCGAGCAGGACTTCGAGGGCGACGGCCGCTCCGACCACGCCCCGTTCCAGGACGCGGGCATCCGGGTCGGCGGCCTGTTCAGCGGCGCCGACTACACCAAGACCGCCGCCCAGGCGGCCAAGTGGGGCGGGACGGCCGGCCAGGCCTTCGACCGCTGCTACCACTCCTCCTGCGACACCAGCGCCAACATCAACGACACCGCGCTGGACCGGATGACCGACGCCATCGCGTACGCCGTCTGGACGCTCTCGGCCGGTACCACCACGCCGCCCACCGGCACCGTCTTCGAGACCACCACCGACGTCCAGATCCCGGACTACGGCGCCGCGGTGACCTCCGACCTCGCCGTCACCGGCCGGACCGGCAACGCGCCCGCCGCCCTCCAGGTCGCGGTGGACATCAAGCACACCTACCGCGGTGACCTGGTGGTCGACCTGGTCGCGCCGAACGGCACGACGTTCCGGCTGAAGAACTCCAGCGGCAACGACTCCGCGGCCAACGTCCAGGCCACCTACACCGTCGACGCCTCCGCGGTGCCGGCCAACGGCACCTGGAAGCTCAAGGTGCAGGACATCGCGCGCCAGGACACCGGCTACGTCGACAGCTGGAAGCTCACCTTCTGACGAAGGCGTGCGAGGACGTGGGCGCGCGAGGACGTAGGCGCGCGAAAGGGGGTGCCGGCCGCGGCCGGCACCCCCGTCCGGCGCAGGTTACGGCTGCATCTCGTACGCGCCGGACAGCGCCTCGACCATGGACCACACCTTGGCGGCCCGCTCGCCGTCCGCGACCGGGCGGCGGACGTTGGCCAGCGCCCACGCCGCCTGCGCCTCGGTGGTCGAGGCCTTCCCGTGCAGCTCGGTGGCGTGCTTCGAGAAGTCCCGCACCAGCGCGTCGAAGACCTGGTCCAGCAGGTCCGCGTCCAGCCCGGTCAGCTCGGCCTGCTCCAGCACCAGCTGGCCGTAGACGATCAGCGCGAAGAGCTGGCCGATCTCCAGCAGGAAGTCCAGGTCGGCCTGCTGCGCCTCGCTCGGCGCGTCGGTCAGCAGCAGGTCGCAGAACCCGTCGGCCTGCTCGCGGAAGCGGGCCACGTTCGGCAGGTGCGCGAAGGCGTCGTAGGCCTTGCGCCAGTCGTGGAAGCGGATCGCGCCGAGGCCGCGGGCCGGGCCCTGGCGGAACAGGAACTCGTCGTCGGCCGCGTCCAGTCGGGTGGGCACCGGCGCGTAGTCGGCCGGGTTGAAGAGGTAGTTGCCCATGAACTTGAGGATCAGCGCCAGGTTGACGTGGACGGTGCCCTCCAGCTTCGGCAGACCGCGGATGTCCTTCGCGGCCTTGTCGAAGTAGGTGTCCGCCTCGAAGCCCTTGGCCGCGATGACGTCCCACATCAGGTCGATGACCTTCTCGCCCTCGGTGGTGACCTTCATCTTGGTCATCGGGTTGAAGAGCAGGTAGCGGCGGTCCTCGGGCGAGGCGGTGCGGAAGTAGTCCACCGCACGGTCGGAGAACAGCTTCATCGCCACCAGGCGGGCGTACGCGTCGGTCAGCTCGCGCCGCACGTGCGGGAAGTCGGTGACCTTCTTCCCGTACAGCACCCGGTTCTGGGCATGCGTGACGGCCTCGTACATCGCGTGCTCGCAGATGCCGACCGAGGCCGTGCAGAGGTTGAACTTGCCGACGTTGACGGTGTTCAGCGCGGCGTCGAAGGCGGCCTTGCCGGTGTGCAGCACGTCCTCGGCGCGCACCGGGTAGCCCTCCAGCCGGAACTCGCTGACGTACATCTGGGCGTTCACGACGTTCTTGACCAGGTGGTACGCCTCGTGGCGGCTGTCGGCGGCGAAGAAGACGTAGCCCTCCGGGCCGTCGACGTCCGAGCGGCGGCCGAAGACCGAGACCAGGCCGGCGACGTTGCCGTTGCCGATGTAGTACTTGGACCCGGTGGCGGTGAAGCCGCCCTCGCCGTCCGGGGTGAGGATCATGTCGGTGGAGTAGATGTCGGCGCCGTGGCTGCGCTCGGAGAGCCCGAACGCCATCACGTGACCCTCCGCCAGGAGCTGGGCGGCGCGGGCCCGGACGGCCTCGTTCCCACTCTGCCAGACCGGCCCCAGGCCGAGCACGGTGACCTGCCAGGTGTACCAGTAGCCCAGCCCGTAGAAGCCGAGGATCTCGTTCAGCTCGGCGATCCGGGCGGTGTCCCAGCGCTTCTCCGGGTCGACCGAGGAGGGCGTCAGGAACTCCGCGAACAGGCCCTCCTTCGCCGCGAATTCGAGGAAGTCGGCGTACCAGCTGCGGTCGATGTAGGTGTCGATCAGCGCCTTCTTGCCGCGGGACTCGAACCAGTCCACGGTCGCGCGCAGCAGTCGGCGGGTCGGCTCGTCGAACTGCGCGGGGTCGTACGTACGCGGGTTGAAGAGCATCACGGGCTCCCGGGGGTCGAGGGTGGTGATCGGATGGGGCGTGGAGTTCTCGTCCGTCGGCGGAGCCGGGGGGTTCAGGCCCCGGTCCGGTCGGCGGCGAGGCGGTGCAGGGTGGCGAGCACGTCGTCCAGCCAGGCGAGGGTCATCCGCTCGTACTCGATCCCGCCGCGCAGCACCACGTGCTGCAGCTGCTGCCGGGCATCGAGGGCGGCCGGGTCGGGGAAGTCCCGCTGCTCGCCGTGCAGGTAGCGGGCGAGCAGGGCGGCATGGCTCTCGCGGTGCCGCTCGACCTCGGAGAGCAGGGCGGCCGGGTCGTCGAAGGCGGCCGCGCGGATCTTGACCGCCAGCTCGTGCCGGACGGTCTCCGGTTCGACCGGTTCGCGCAGCCAGCCGGCCAGCGCCGCCCGGCCGGGGCCGGCCGCGGAGTAGACCTTCTTGTCCGGCCGGCCGTCCTGGGCGACCTCCTCGGCGGAGATCCAGCCGTCCGCCTCCATCCGCCGCAGCACCCGGTAGATCTGCTGGTGGGTGGCGGTCCAGAAGCGTCCGATGGAGCGGTCGAACCGCCGGGCCAGCTCGTAGCCGGAGCCGGGCTGCTCCAGCAGCGAGACGAGGATCGCGTGCTCCAGTGCCATGGCGGCATCCTGCTATGCAACGAGTTGCATAGGCAAGGGCGCCCCGGCCGGGTGAGACGCAGCTCACCGCGGTGCGCGCCGGGTGTGGGCGGTGAGATTAGCTTCTCGGGCGAAATGGTGCAAAACGGCAGATCAGCGCCAGAATGGTACTGGGCTTGCGCCCTCCGTGTACCGGACCTAGGAGGTGGTATCGGTGTCTACCCAGATTCCGATGGGCATGGAGCACCATCCGGACATCGTCGAACTGCGTGAACACTACGAGCGGGTCACCCTGACTCCGCGCGCCCAGGCCGTCGAGGCCCTGGCTGTCCTCGCCGGTCTGTTCCTGGCGGCCTCGCCATGGATCGTCGGCTTCACCGCCTTCAGCACGCTGACCGTCACCTGCCTGATCGTGGGTCTCGCCTACTGCGTGCTGATGGCCGGGTACGGCTCAGCGTACGAGCGCACCCACGCACGGGCCTGGGCGGCGACCCTGCTCGGTGCCTGGACGATCATCTCGCCCTGGGTGGTGTCCGGAGCGGTCGACCGCGGGAAGAACATCGTGACCTGCATGATCACGGGTGCCGTGATGTTCCTGCTGGGTCTCGCGGCGATCTCGATGGCCACCATCACGTCGAACGGCGCGTCGATGCGACGTGGCCGGGCCGGCCGGGCCGGGGGCTGACGCCACCCGGCAGTCCGGAGCCGGGGTGCGGGCGGTGAGGCCGCCGCCCGCACCCCGGCGCACGCCGTCGGGCCGCTACGGCCGGGGGCCGGTCAGGGGCGGGCGCCCCCGGCGCGTGGTCACGGGCGGGTCATCCGCAGCACGTCGAGGGCCTCGTCCAGCTGCTCGCGGGTGAGCTTGCCCTGCTCCAGGTAGCCGCGCTCCAGCACCACCTGTCGGATCGTCTTGCGCTCGGCCAGCGCCTGCTTGGCGACCTTGGCGGCCTCCTCGTAGCCGAGGTAGCGGTTGAGCGGGGTGACCACCGAGGGCGAGGACTCGGCGTACTCGCGGGCCCGTTCGACGTTGGCGGTGATGCCGTCCACCGTGCGGTCGGCGAGCAGCCGGGCGCTGTTGGCGAGTAGCCGGACCGACTCCAGCACGTTGCGGGCGATCACCGGGAGCATCACGTTGAGCTCGAAGTTGCCGCTCGCGCCGGCCACCGTGACGGTGGTGTCGTTGCCGATCACCTGGGCCGAGACCATCAGCACCACCTCCGGCAGCACCGGGTTCACCTTGCCGGGCATGATCGACGAACCGGGCTGGAGGTCCGGCAGGTTGATCTCCCCGAGGCCGGTGCGCGGGCCCGAGCCCATCCACCGCAGATCATTGGCGATCTTGGTGAAGCCGACCGCGACGGTGCGGAGCTGACCGCTCAGCTCGACCAGGCCGTCCCGCGCGCCCTGCGCCTCGAAGTGGTCCCGCGCCTCGGTCAGCGGCAGGTCGGTGGCCCGGGCGACCTCCTCGATCACGGCGGCGGCGAAACCGGGCGGGGTGTTGATTCCGGTGCCCACCGCCGTCCCGCCGAGGGGCAGTTCGGCGACCCGGGGGAGCGTCGCCAGCAGCCGCTCCCGCCCGTGCCGGACCTGCGCCGCGTACCCGGCGAACTCCTGGCCGAGGGTCACCGGGGTGGCGTCCATCAGGTGCGTCCGGCCGGACTTCACCACCTCGGAGAACGCCGCGGCCCGCCGCTCCAGGGCCTCCGCCAGGTGCTCCAGGGCCGGGATCAGGTCGTGGGTGACGGCCGCGGTGGCCGCGATGTGGATCGAGGACGGGAACACGTCGTTGGAGGACTGGCTGGCGTTGACGTGGTCGTTCGGGTGGACGGGGCGGCCGAGCCGCTCGCCGGCCAGGGTGGCGATCACCTCGTTGGCGTTCATGTTGGAGGAGGTGCCCGAGCCGGTCTGGAAGACGTCCACCGGGAACTCGTCGTCCCAGCGCCCCTGGGCGACCTCCTCGGCGGCGGCCGCCACGGCCTGTGCCGTCTCCTCGTCCAGCACCCCGAGCCGGGCGTTCACCCGGGCCGCGGCGGCCTTGATCCGGGCCAGCGCGGCGATGTGGGCCCGCTCCAGCCGCTGGCCCGACACCGGAAAGTTCTCCACCGCCCGCTGGGTCTGCGCCTGCCACTTGGCGGCGGCCGGCACCCGGACCTCGCCCATCGAGTCGTGCTCGGTCCGGAACTCCTGCTGCTCACCCATGACGCGCTGCACCTCCTGGTCGGCCCCGGCCGGGTCTGCTCCCCGACCGGCTGCGGTCTGCGCAGACGACAGCCGCGCAGGGGCTCCCGGTATTTCCGCGCCAGGTGGGGGAACCGGCCGACCTTCACTCGAAGGGGTGAAGATCGCGACCGGCCGGTCCGAGCGCGCCGGTCCGCTTCGTACGCTCGTGCACGCACCGGCTTCACACGCCCGTGCAGGCACCGGGGGAGACGATCACCGAGCAGGGGGCGGACATGGCGGCAACACGGCGCGACCGGGACGGGCTGAGCAGGCGGGAGCTGCTCGGCGCCTCGGCGGCCCTCGGCACGGTCGGCTGGCTGCTGCGCGGCACGATCGGGCCGGACAGCGCGCGGGCCGCCGTCCCGGTGCCGCCCGAACTGCCCGTCGGCACCGAGCTGTACCAGCGGGTCTACCAGAACTGGTCCGGCGAGGTCCGCACCGACCAGCTCTGGACCTGTGCCCCGCGGACCCCCGAGGAGGTCCCGCCGCTCGCCGACTGGGCACGCGCCCACGGCTGGCGGCTGCGCGCCCAGGGCTACCGGCACACCTGGGCGCCGCTCACCGTCGCCGACGACACCCCCGGCTCCGCCCGCGTCCTGCTGCTGGACACCACCCGCCACCTCACCGCGCTCACCGCCGACTCGCCGACCACCGTCCGGGCGCAGACCGGCGCCACCATGGAGAGCCTGCTCGCCCACCTGGCCGGCCGCGGCCTCGGGGTCGCCAACTGCCCCGCGCCCGGCGAACTCACCGTCGGCGGCGTGCTCGCCATCGGCGGTCACGGCACCGCCGTCCCGGCCGTCGGCGAGCTCCGCCCGGACGGCCACGGGTACGGCTCGGTCAGCAACCAGGTCGTCCGGCTCACCGCCGTCGTCCACGACCCGGCCACCGACCGCTACGCGCTGCGCACCTTCGAGCGCTCCGAGGCCGACAGCGCCGCGTTCCTGGTCCACCTGGGCCGGGCCTTCGTCACCGAGGTGGTGCTCCGGGCCGGCCCGGACGTGCCGCTGCGCTGCGTCAGCCGGCTGGACATCCCGGCGACCGAGCTGTTCGCCCGCCCGGGCACCCCGGGCGGCATCCTCGGCCGCCCGCGCACCCTCGCCGACTTCGTCGACCGCGAGGGGCGCGCCGAGGTGATCTGGTTCGCCTGCACCGAGCGCCCCTGGCTGAAGACCTGGAGCGTCGCGCCGCAGCGCCCGCTCGGCTCCCGCACCGTCGACGAGCCCTACAACTACCCGTTCTCCGACAGCATCCCGGAGCCGGTCGCCCGCCTCGCCGGCCAACTCGTCGCCGGCGCCTGGGGGTCGGCCCCGCTCTTCGGCCAACTCCAGTACCTGGTCGCCAAGGTCGCCCTCACCGGGGACCTCACCGACGTGCTGCTCTCCGGTGGCGTGCTCCGCGAGCTGCTCTCCGGCGAACTCCTCACCCACCTGCTCGCCGGCGGCCTGCGCTCCGACCTCTGGGGCCCCTCCCGCACCCTGCTGCAGTACGTCCGCCCGACCACCCTGCGGGTCACCGCCAACGGCTACGCCGTGCTCGCCCGGCGGGCCGACCTCCAGTGGGT
The DNA here is from genome assembly GCF_040630735.1 of Kitasatospora sp. NPDC005748. Lineage (NCBI taxonomy): Bacteria > Bacillati > Actinomycetota > Actinomycetes > Kitasatosporales > Streptomycetaceae > Kitasatospora > Kitasatospora sp. NPDC005748. The sequence goes on along the minus strand of NZ_JBEXYD010000010.1, from coordinate 30,702 downwards.
GGTGTCCGAGTTCGCCGCCTACTACCGGCAGTTGCTCGCCGAGTACCAGGCGCGCGGGGAGTTCCCGGTCAACGGCGCGGTGGAGATCCGGGTCACCGGCCTGGACGACCCGGCCGCCAGCGGCGTCCCCGGCGCCCGGCCGCCGCTGCTCTCCGCCCTGCGCCCGCGCCCCGACCGCCCCGACTGGGACACCGCCGTCTGGCTGGACGTCCTCAGCCTCCCCGGCACCCCCGGCCTGCACCGCTTCGCCCGCGACCTCGAACGGTTCCTGCTCCGGACCTTCGACGGCACCCGGGCCGGTCTGCGGGTCGAGTGGTCCAAGGGCTGGGCGTACACCGAGGACGCCGCCTGGGCCGACCCGGACGTGCTCGGCCGGGTCGTCCCGGCCAGCCTGCGCGACGGCGGCGGCCCCGGCTGGGACGAGGCGGTCGCCGTACTGGACCGCCACGACCCGCACCGGGTCTTCGGGAACGCCTTCCTGGACACCCTGCTGACGGTCTGACGCCTGGGCCCCGGTTCTCCGCCGGCCGGGTCCTACACGTGCTCCATGACCATGACCGCGACGGTGTCCGGCGCGAGGGCGCGGAAGATGTGCGGGGCGTCCCCGGGGTAGCTGACGTAGTCGCCCGGGTGGAGTTCGACCGGCTCCGCCGGCGGGCCGACCAGGGCCCGCCCGGCGCTGAGCACCACGTGCTCCACCGTGCCGGGCATGTGCGGGTCGGAGGCCCGGGCCTCGCCCGGCTGCGCCTCGATCCGGTAGACGTCCCGGCGGGCGTTGGGCGGGCAGGAGGCCAGCAGGGTGGCGGCGTAGTCGGCCCGCTCGGAGTGGGTGACCGGCCCTTCGCCGGCCCGGATCACCCGCACCACCGGTCGCGGCGGGTCGACCAGCCGGCTGAACGGCACGTCCAGCGCGACGCCGAGCGCCCAGAGCGTCTCCACGCTCGGATTGCCCGCGGCCGACTCCAGCTGGGAGAGCGTCGACTTGGCGATCCCGGCCCGGCGGGCCAGCTCGGCCATGGAGAGACCGGCCCGCTCGCGTTCGCGCCGGATGGACGCGGCGATCAGCCCGATCAGCTCCGAGCCGGCCGCGCCCGGCCCCCCGACTCCGTCGCCCGCGCCGCGGGCCCCGGTGTTCGCACTCATCGGCGTTCGCTCCACACGTACGGGCGTTCGCCTTGACGAACGACAGCTTTCGGGTTCACTCTACTGGACATGCGTTCGCTCCTCCGAACACTCGACCGTGCCACGCTGCGGGACATCGCCCTGGTTTGCGTCGCCGACGCCCTGGTCGGCGCCTCCTTCGGTGCCATCAGTGTCTCCGGTGGCCTGCCGCTCTGGCTGCCGATCGCCATGTCGGTGTTCGTCTTCGCCGGCGGTGCCCAGTTCGCCGCCGTCGGCGTCGTGCTCTCCGGCGGCGGCGCGCTCGCCGCCGTCGCCACCGGCCTGGTGCTCAACGCCCGACTGCTGCCCTTCGGCTTCACCGTCTCCGACGTGCTCGACGGCCCGTGGTGGCGGCGGCTGCTCGGCGCCCAACTGCTCACCGACGAGTCGGCCGCCTTCGCCCTGCTCCAGTCCGACCGGCGCCGGCGCCGCGCCGCGTTCTGGGTCTGCGGCGTGGCGCTGTTCGTGGTCTGGAACGCCTCCGTGGTGGTCGGCGCGCTGGCCGGCGGCCTCATCGGCGACACCGACGCCCTCGGCCTCGACGCCGCCTTCCCGGCCGTCCTGCTCGCCCTGGTGCTGCCCTCGCTCACCGACCGGCGGACCCGGGCCGCCGCGCTGGCCGGAGCCGTGGTCGCGGTCGCCGCCACCCCGTACCTGCCGGCCGGCCTGCCCGTGCTGCTGGCCCTGCTCGGCCTGCTGTTCGCCGGGCCGCGGTCCGGCCGGCCGAACGCTCCGGAGCCGACTGCCCAGGGCCCCGCCGCGCCGCGCCCCGCACCCGCCGCCGAGGGAGTCCACTGATGCCACTGCTCGCCGTCCTCCTGCTCGCCGCCGGCACCTATGCGTTCCGCCTCGCCGGCCCGGCCCTCGGCGACCGCTTCACCCTCTCCGACCGGCTGCGCCACCTGCTCGCGGTGGCCGCCGCCGTCCTGCTGGTCGCGCTGGTCGCCACCGGCGCCCTCACCCAGGGCCACGGCTTCGCCGGCTGGGCCCGGCCGTCCGGCGTCCTGGTGGCCGGGCTGCTCGCGCTGCGCCGTGCGCCGTTCCCGCTCGTCGTGGTGGCGGGGGCCGCGACCACCGCGCTGCTGCGGCTCTGCGGAGTCGCCTGAGACGGGCGTCCGGACCGGCCGGCTCAGCCCTGCGCGGCGTTGCCCAGGCGCTCCTGCTGGATCTCGGGCCGCTCGCTGTCCCAGAGCAGCTCCCACACCCGGAACACGCAGTGGTAGTCCCGCATGCTGCCCTGGGAGATCAGCAGATAGGTGTCACCGTCCCGGAGCAGGGTGCGCCGGCGGCTGTTGAACGGGTGCTGCGGGGTGTACGACGGGACGAGCCGCCGGAGTTCGGCGAGCGCCTCCTCGCGGCTGCCCTCGATCTCGGCCAGCACCTTGGTGCCCCAGATCCGGTCGTTGCCGACCCCTTCGGTCTCCTGGACGACCAGTGCCCAGCGCGTCATGCCCCACCCCTCGTTCGGATTCCCGTCCGCCCCGCTGAAACGATCATCCTAGGGGGTGGCGGTCGGGAGGAGTCCGCCGGACGGGGAGGACCCGTCAGGTGGCGGCGGCCGGGAGGGCCTTGAAGAAGACGGTGGTCGGATGGAGTTCACCCGCCGGGTCGGTCGCGTAGCCGGGAATGGTCCCCACCCTGGTCCAGCCCGCCGCCCCGTACATCCGCTCGGCGGGGCTGCCCGTCTCGGTGTCCAGCACCAGCAGCCGCAAACCGTGCCCGGTGCCCGCCGCCTCCAGCGCCGCCAGCAGCCGCCCGGCCAGCCGCTGCCCCCGGTCCGCCCGGCGGACCATCAACTTGGCGACCTCGCCGCGGTGCCGGCCGTTGGCGGTGACGGCCGGCCGCAGCTGGACCGTCCCGGCGATCCGGCCGTCCGCGTCGGCGCGGGCCACCCAGAGCAGCAGTCGCCCGGCCTCGACCTCGGGAGCCAGCGCCCGCCACCAGGCGGTCGCCTCGGCGGGGTCGAGCGGAGCGAGGAAGCCCAGCGAGGAGCCGTCCGCGACGGTGTCCGCCAGCAGCGCGGCCAGCTGCTCCGCCGAGTCGAGCAGCGCGTCCGCCGTCAGCCGTTCAATTGTGTACATGCTCACTCCCTCGCCCTCGTCCGGAGGCCCGCTCCGTACGGAATACTCGCCGGTACCCGCCGCGGCCGACACCCCTCTTCCGGCCCGGCCCGGTGCCCGCCGAGACTACAAGGAGCTGCCATGGCGAAGCCGACCCGGATCGACCCGGCCGACCTGCTCGCCGTCGGTGACCTGCTGACCGACGAGGAGCGGCTGATCCGCGACACCGTGCGGAAGTTCGCCGACGAGCGGATCCGCCCGCACATCGGCGACTGGTTCGAGCGCGGGGTCTTCCCGGCCCGCGAACTCGCCCCCGAACTGGGCGCCCTCGGCGTGCTCGGCATGCACCTCGACGGCTACGGCTGCACCGGCTCCACGGCCGTCGCCTACGGGGTCGCCTGCATGGAGCTGGAGGCCGCCGACTCCGGCCTGCGCAGCTTCGTCTCCGTCCAGGGGTCGCTCGCGATGCGCTCGATCCACGCCTACGGCTCCGAGGAGCAGAAGCGGCGCTGGCTGCCGGGCATGGCCGCCGGCGAACTCATCGGCTGCTTCGGCCTCACCGAACCGGACTTCGGCTCCGACCCGGCCAACATGCGCACCCGGGCCCGCCGCAGGGGCGGCGACTGGGTGCTCTCCGGCTCCAAGATGTGGATCACCAACGGCAGCGTCTCGGACGTCGCGGTGGTCTGGGCGCAGACCGAGGACGGCGTCCGGGGCTTCCTGGTCGAGCCCGGCACCCCCGGGTTCACCGCCACCGACGTGCACGGCAAGCTGTCGCTGCGCGCCTCCGTCACCAGCGAGCTGGTCTTCGACGAGGTCGTGCTGCCCGCCGACGCCGTGCTGCCCGGCGTCACCGGACTGCGCGGGCCGCTCTCCTCGCTGGGCGAGGCCCGCTACGGGATCCTGTGGGGCACCGTCGGCGCCGCCCGCGACTGCTACACCACCGCCCTCGACTACGCCGGGAGCCGGGTGCAGTTCGAGCGCCCGATCGCCGGCTTCCAGCTCACCCAGCAGAAGCTGGTCGAGATGATGCTGGAGGTGGAGAAGGCGTACCTGGTCGCCCTGCGGATCGGTCGGCTCAAGGACGAGGGGGCCGCCCGCCCGGCGCACATCAGCTTCGGCAAGCTCAACAACGTGCGCGCCGCGCTGGAGATCGCCCGCAGCGCCCGGACGGTCCTCGGCGCCAACGGCATCACCACCGAGTACCCGGTGCTGCGGCACGCCAACAACCTGGAGTCGGTGCTCACCTACGAGGGGACGAGCGAGATCCACACCCTGGTCCTCGGCGAGGCCATCACCGGGGAGTCGGCGTACCGCTGACGGCCGCCCAGGGGCCGCCGCCCCGGCCCGCCGCCCGGAATCCGGTGGCCGGGCCGGCGGCGGCCCGGCTACCGTCGGCTCCCATGAACGGACCGACCCGCACCCCCGCGACCACCACCCTCTGGCGGCCCACCGGGCCCGAGGAGCTGGCCCTGGTCGAGGCGGCGGACCGGCGGGCCTGGCCGCCCCGGCTGCCGGACCAGCCGATCTTCTACCCGGTGCTGAACGAGGACTACGCGATCCGGATCGCCCGGGACTGGAACGTGCCCGCGTCCGGCGTCGGCTACGTCACCCGCTTCGAGGTCGACACCGCCTTCCTGGCCCGCTACCCCGTCCGGCAGGCCGGCGGCCGGACCATCCTCGAACTCTGGGTGCCCGCCGACGAGCTGGCGGAGTTCAACCGGCACATCGTCGGCCGCATCGAGGTCGTCCACGAGTTCCGGCCGCGGCCGTGACGGCCGTACCGGGCGCGCCCGTGCTGCTCACCCCGGCCCGGCAGACCGGGACGACCGTCCTGCTCGCCGAGGCCGCCGCCGCGCGCGGCCTGCCGACCGTCCGGCTCACCGGTCCCGACGTCCTCGACCGGCTCGCCGGGTGTCCGGTCCACTGGTTCGGCGGTCCGCTCGCCGGCGCCCGGATCGCCGACCGGCTCGGCCTCGCCCTGCTGGAACCGGCGGACGACTGGCTGGCCCGGCTGCCCGAGGAGTTCACCGGCCGGCGGATCGAGCTGACCACCCTCGCCGAGGCCTGGACGCTGCGCGGCCCGGCCTTCGTGAAGCCGCCCGCCGACAAGTCCCTCCCGCCGGCCGTCTACGCCGACAGCTCCCGGCTGCCCCGGCACGGCGAGCGGATCGGACCGGACACGCCCGTCCTGGTCAGCGACCCGGTGACGTTCGGGTCCGAGTACCGGCTCTTCGTCCTGGACGGCGAGGTGGTCGCCGGCAGCCGCTACGCCCGCTTCGGCCGGCTGGACCCGGGGCCGGTGTCCGAGGACGCCGTTGGCTTCGCCCACCGCCTGCTGTCCGTGGCCGGGGACGGCCTGCCCAGCGCGGTGGCGCTGGACGTCGGCCCGCTGCTCGACCCGTACGACCCGGCCGAGCGCTGGGCCGTCGTCGAGGCGAACATGCCGTGGTTCGCGCACTCCTACACGGCCGACCCGGCCCGGATGCTGGACGTGGTGCTGCGGGCGGCCGGACCGGTCGCGGCGCTGCGGCCCGCCGACCGGCGGTTCGTCCGGGCGGGCGCCGGGCCGGACTGAGGCCCGCGGTCCGCTCCCCGCCGCCCCGCCCACCGGGGAGATCCGGCCCCCGGACGTCGCCGCCCAGGTGTACGCCTCCCTCGGCCGGCCGATCGACCCGCACTGGACTCCGGACGGCCCGCCGTTCCCGGTCGCCGTGCCCGCGCCGGCGGGGAGCCGCCCCCCGGCGGCCCCTGAACGGCCCGCCCGCCCCGGCCTGTCGGGGGTGAACCCCGAGACGGCGGCGCCGCGTATACCCCTGAAGGTGGAGACGGTACCCCCAAGGTCGGAGGGACGGTCGCGACCTGGTGGTGACGCCACGGCAGCCCACGGCGGGTCAGGATGGAGACACCCCGATGGACCGGGCACCGACGCGGAGCGCCGGGCACCGGGTACGGGACCGAACAGGGAGAGGGCAGGGCGGGCATGAACGGCATCGTGAGCAAGGTCGCGCTCGGAGTCGCAGGCACGGGCATGGCCGTCGCCGTCGCCACCGTGGCGGTCGGCCCGCGGGTCTCCGACTGGTACGACGGCCGCCACCAGGAGCAGGCCAGCTACAGCACCGGCAGCGCGGCCAAGGCCGACCGGCAGTCGGTACCGTCCTGGCTGCCCGACAACGCCTCCACCGTCCAGTACCTGATGTCGACCACCGGCGACGACCGCCTGCTGCGCGCCACCCTGCCCGACGGGCGGCTGCCGGCCGGCTGCGTCACCGCCCAGCCGGGCAGGGCCGTCCACCCGGTGCCGGCCGCGCTGAAGGCCGGCTGGTTCCCGCAGGGCGTCTCCTCGAAGATCACCGGCTCGTGCGGGCAGTACAACGTCACCCTGACCGGCAACCAGCTCTACGCCTGGCAGGACGGGGCCGCCGTGCAGGCCGCCCTGCGCGCGCAGTCGGCCGCCAAGCACTGAGGAGCCGGGCACCGGGCGGACGGGCACCGGGGGCGGGAGTGGGCCGCGCGGCCCACCCCGGGTGTCGCCCCGCCGGGCCGCTGGGGTAGGACGGAGCGAGGACAGTCCAGCGCCCGCCCCCGAGGAGCCCCATGCCTGGTTCGACCGTCGGTCCCGCCGGCCCCACCGGCGAGACGTCGACCGCGCCCGCGGCCCGGGCCACCGGGGCCGGCCGGACCGCCGCCGCCCCGGGGCGCGGCACCGTCGCCGTGCTCGGCGGTCTGGTCGCCCTCGGCCCGCTCACCACCGACCTCTACCTGCCCGGCCTGCCGGCGATCGCCGACGACTTCGCCGCCGAGCCGGCCGCCGTCCAGCTCACCCTGACCTTCTCGATGTTCGGGGTCGCCGCCGGCCAGCTGATCTTCGGACCGCTCAGCGACCGCTTCGGCCGCCGCCCGCCGCTGCTCGTCGGCCTGGTGGTCTACACCCTGGCCAGCGTGCTGTGCGTGCTCGCGCCCACCCTGCCGGTGCTGATCGCGGCCCGCTTCGTGCAGGGCGCGGCCGGTGCGGCCGGCCTGGTCATCGGCCGCGCCGTCGCCCGGGACCGCTTCGAGGGCGTCGCGATGCTCCGCTTCCTCGCCTCGATCAGCCTGATATCCGGCCTCGCCCCGATCCTCGCCCCGGTCGTCGGCGCCCAGCTGCTCCGCGTCACCTCCTGGCGCGGCACCTTCGGCGCCCTCACCGCACTCGGCCTGCTGCTCACCCTGATCGCCTTCGCGGCCCTGCGCGAGACCCTGCCGCCCGCCGACCGGCACGGCGGCGGGCTGGTGGCCACGCTGCGCACCATGAAGGGGCTGCTGCGGAACCTGCCCTTCCTGGGCCTCGTCCTGACCAGCACCTTCGCCTTCGGCTCGCTGTTCGGCTACATCAGCGGCTCCTCGGTGGTGCTCCAGCACGTGTACCACGTCTCGCCGCAGACCTACAGCCTGCTGTTCGGCCTCAACTCGCTCGCCATCGTGGGCGTCACCCAGCTGAACGGGCGGGTGCTCGCCCGCCGGTTCACCCCCGGCGCGCTGATGCTGGCCGGCCTCGGCACGGCGGTCGCCGCGGGGGTGGCGCTCGTCCTGCTCACCGCGGTCTGGGACCTCGGCCTGGCCGGGATCTGCCCGGCGCTCTTCGTCCTGATGGGCAGCCTCGGCGTGATCCTCCCGAACTCGGCCGCCCAGGCGCTCAGCCTGGTCCCCCCGCAGTCCGCCGGCTCGGCCTCCGCCCTCATCGGGACCGGCACGTTTCTCTGCGGCGCGCTGGTCGCGCCGCTCAGCAGCCTCGGCGGCACGCCGTCGGCGGTGCTCCTGGCGGCGGTCGTCCTCGGCTGCGCCGCCCTCTCCGCCATCGCCTACCTCGCGCTCTGCCGCCCCCGCCGCCCGGCGGTGGCCGGATAGCGGGGGTGCGTGGGACGCCGCCGCCGGCCCGCCGCTCCGTCGGGTCAGACGCCGACGGCGGCCTGGCCGCGGGCGAGCAGGCGGGTGCGGGCGTAGGCGGCCAGCTCGGGGCCGGCCGCGGTCGCGGCGGCGTCCTGGGTGGTGCCGCCGGGGCGGTAGGTGCCGGAGACGGTGTAGTAGCCGTAACGGCCGATCGTGGTGTGGGTGTTGGCGCAGCCCGTGGTCACGCACCAGGCGATGCCGGCGGGTGTGGTCAGCCCCTGGATCTGGCCCTTGTGGGCCTGGCCGACGGCGTCCGCCTGTGGCTTGTGGTCGAAGACGGCGACCCCGACGGTGACCGCGCTGTCGCCGGAGGTGTACGTCGCGCGGAGCAGCTTGCGGCAGGACTGACCGCTCGCCACGTCGCCGAGGCCGCCGGTGGTGGCCTGCCAGCAGGTGTCCGTGCTGCTGGTGGCGATCCGGTTCCAGGTGCGCCCGCCCACGGTGAGGCTCGGGGCGGCGAACAGGGTGCCCGGGTCGAGCGGGGCGGTGTCCGTCGCGGCCTCGGAGATGACCGTCAGCGGGTCGCGCGGTGCGCTGCTCGCCGGTGCGGGCGCACCGGCGGGGGGCACGGCCGGGGGCGCGGCGGGCGGGGGAGCGCCCTGGGTGGCGCCCGCCCCGGGCTTGCCGGGGGTGGCGGTACCGCTCGGCCTACCGCCGGACTTGCCGGGCGAGGGGGTCGGGCTCCCGGAGGCGGTGCCGGTGGGGCCGGGCGCGCCGGTCGGCGCGGTGGCCGTCGCGGTCGGTGCCGCCCCGGTGGTGAGGCCCGTGTCCGCGCCGGTCGGGTCGGCGGTGGGGCCGGGCCGGAGCGTGGCGGTGCCGCTCGGGTGGTCGTTCCGGGAGCTGCCGGAGACCGTGATCGCCGTCGCCGTCATCCCGCCGATCAGGGCGGTCGCGAGCACGCTGGCACCGATCACCCGCAGCCGCTTCCGGTGCCGGATCTCCTCCTCGTGCTGTTCGGCCATGGCCGCCCAGTCGGGCTGCCGCGGGGCGGCGGGGCCGGCGAGGTACGGCGAGCCACCGGCGTACGGCGCCCGGGCGGTCGGCCCGGCCTGCGAGGGATCGGTCCGGGGCGGGCCGGCCTGCGCCGGATCGGCCTGCGGTGGGTCGGCGGGTGCTCCGGCCGGTGGCGGGAGGGAAGCCCCGCCGGGTGTTCGCGTGCTGTCCGTCGTCCCCACCCCGTCCGTCATGGTCGGTGATCCTATGACATGACTGATGGGCCGGGAGTGGGCGGAGGGACGGCCGTGTCCTGCTCGTGGAACGGACGCCCGCCGGGGGCGGCGCGACGGGAGGTCGCGCCGCCCCCGACGGGACGGTGGGGTGTCGCGGGCGGGATCAGGCGATGGCGAAGTCGTCGCCGAAGACGTTGCCCTGGCCGTACCAGCCGTGCAGGTACACCGTCACGGTGCCGGAGGCGCCGGTGGTGAACGGGACGGTCAGCTTGGTCCAGCCGGAGGCGTTCGTCCAGGTGCTGGCGGTGGCGCCGCCGCTCACGCCGAGGTAGGCGTAGCTGCCCTGGACCCAACCGCTCAGTGTGTACGAGGTGTTGGGCGACAGCGTCACGGTCTGCTGGCACTGGCCGGTCTGGCCGGCGGTGGCCGCGGCCTGCAGGGCGTGGGCGCCCGAGTGGGCCGGGGTGGCGACCACCGCGCCGCCGCTCTGGCAGGTCCACGGGGCGAGGCTGCCCGTCTCCAGGCCGCCGTTCACCAGGCCGCCGGGCGGGGTGACCCCGGTGACGGTGAGGTTGTAGGTGCTGGTGTGGCTGCCGGAGGTGGCGTTGCCGGTGATCGTCAGCGGGTAGGTCCCGGCGGCGGTCGCGGCGGTGGTGGTGATGTTCAGGGTGGCGGTGCCGCCGGCGGTGACGCTGCCGGGGGTGACGGTGGCGGTGACGCCGGCCGGGGCGCCGGTGACGGTGAGGTTGACGCTCTGGGCGGAGCCGGCCGTCACGGCGGTGGAGACGGTCGCGCTGGTGGCGGAACCGGCCGCCACGGTGCCGGAGTTCGGGTTCACCGCGACCGAGAAGTCGTTGCCGGGCTGGGTGCTCGTCACCTTCAGCGAGTAACTGCTGGTGTGGCTGCCGGAGGTGGCGTTGCCGGTGATCGTCAGCGGGTAGGTCCCGGCGGCGGTCGCGGCGGTGGTGGTGATGTTCAGGGTGGCGGTGCCGCCGGCGGTGACGCTGCCGGGGGTGACGGTGGCGGTGACGCCGGCTGGGGCGCCGGTGACGGTGAGGTTGACGCTCTGGGCGGAGCCGGCCGTCACGGCGGTGGAGATCGTCGCGCTGGTGGCGGAACCGGCCGCCACGGTGCCGGAGTTCGGGTTCACCGCGACCGAGAAGTCGTTACCCACCGGGGTGCTGCTGGTGTACTGGGAGAAGATGTGGCTGAAGTCCCACTTGCCCTGGCTGATCCCGGAGCAGTCGTCCCGCCCGCCGGTGCCCGGGCAGCCGCCGTTGTCGCGCTGGAGGGCCCAGAACGACAGCGTGTTGATGCCCTTCGAGACCGCCCAGTTGTACACCGCGGTCGCGTTGGCGACGGTGAAGGTCTCCGCCGGGCCGAAGTCGTCGATGCCGACCATCTCGGTGACGCCGATGGAACCCCACAGCTGCGCCGGGGTCCTGGTCGGGTAGAGCTTGGCCAGCTGGTTGTAGAGGCCGGTCGCCGCGGTCTGGGTGTCGGCGGCCATGTCGTGCGCGGCGTTGTCGTAGTAGTCGAAGGTCATCAGGTTGACGACGTCGATCCGGGCGTTGTTCGTGACGGCGTTCTTCAGCACCGCGAGGCCGCTGGAGGCGAGTCCGCTGGTCGTCGTCGGCAGCGTGTAGGAGAACTGGATCGAGCGGCCGTTGGCGGCGGCCCAGTCCTGCACCAGCTTGATCGCCTTGTTGCGGCGGTCGATGCCCGCGGTGTTGGTCAGCGAGTTGTCCTCGATGTCCAGGTCGATCCGGCTGATGTCGTACGTGGTGATGACGTTCTCGAAGGCGGCCGCGATCTGGTTGACATCCGTGCAGCTGTCGGCCAGTTCGGTACCGGTGTTGTCGGCGGTGTAGCCGCCGAACGACGGGATCACGTCACCGCCGTTGGCCCGGATGGTGGCGATGTCCGCGCCGAAGGTGGCCTGCGAGACCGGCATCGAGCTGTCGCCGTTCCAGTACGGCGTGCAGGAGCCCTTGGTGGCGGCCTGGAGGAACGCCATCGTCAGGTGCTTGGCACCGGACTGGGCGGCGAGCGCGGCCGGGCTCTCGCCCGTCCAGGCCTCGAAGTACGGGGCGAAGACCCGGGTCGGCAGCGGGGTGGCGGCTTCGGCCGAGGCCGTCCCGACGGCGACCAGGCCGGCCGACGCGGCCAGTGTGACACAGGCCGTCAGGGCGGCCTGGAGTGTTCTGCGTAGACGCATGGAATTCTCCAACAGACTTGGTGGGGCGAGACGTTGGTGAAGAGCGGGGCTGCGCGGCGAAACCGTGGGACCGCGCAGCTGGCATTGCTGCGGAGCGGATGCTGCGGAATGTGGTGGGGGCGTGCGGCGGGTGGGCGTACGGAGCCCCCGTGCCACCCGGACGGGCGGACGACAGTGTGTGGGCAGGCGTGCGCCGTGCGGGTCGGGGGTGGAGCGGAGCAGGGCAGGGCAATGCCTCAGCCGCCGGTGGTCACACCCCCACAGTGCATCCCGGTCGGATCGACATGCTTATGGTTGGACTAGACCACTCGTCTGTCAAGAGTCCTAACTGTTCGTCGGCGGACGGGTCGGGCGGTCACCGGACGCACCGTCAGGTCCGCGCGGGCGGCGCCGCCGGAGCCCCACCGGCCCCAGGGGCGCGGCTCGGCGGGAGGGCCGCCGCCGGGGCCGGGAGCGTCTCAGGAGGCCTGTGCGAGCAGCTCGTCGACGAGCTCGGCGACCCCGTCCGGCCGGCGCCACCGGACGGCGGGGCGGTGCGCCGCCAGCCCGCGGATGGCGGTGGTCAGCCAGGCGTCGTCACCCAGCAGCTCGGCCCGCTTCCGGTCGACGACGAGGCCGAGCAGCGACTGCAGGAGCACGATCTCGCGGGAGGGGTAGAACGCGCGGTGGTGGCTGAACCCGGCCGACCACATGTCGTAGGGATGCCGGACCATGGCCCGCAGGCAGGAGCCGTGGGTGGTGATGCCCGGGGTCCTGCTCAGCAGGCCGCCGACCCTGGAGCTGGAGAACCGGTCGGCGGTGACCGCCACGCCCAGCTCCATCAGCCGGTCCCAGGCCACCGGGTGCGGCTCCCGGCCCACGACGCGGTGCACCAGGCCCTCGGGCTCGAAGGTGAGGTGGGCCCGCTGCCGGTGGTCGCCCAGGATCCAGCGGCCGTCGACCCGGACCAGCGGGCCGAGGCGGTCCGCGGCGGGCTCGGCGCGCCCGGCGGCGGCGGACGCGGCGGACGCGGTGGTCGCGGCGGCGGGTGGCGGGGCGGCGGCGTTCGGCTCGGTGGCCACGGTGCTCCTCGGGCAGGCGTCGGCATCATGCCGACCAGTCTTCCCGGCTCACCTGGTAGCGACCGTACACCTTCGCACCGCTACCCCGTACGGCAGTTCGGGAATCGCCGCCGCACGGCGGGCGATCCGGACGGTGCCACGCCGCCTTGGTGCCGTGGCCGCGCGCCGGTCGTTGCGCGCGGCCACGGCGGGCCCGGTGCTCAGGACACCGGGCGGCTCGGGGCGGTCCGCCCGTGGTGCGGGACCGTCAGGCCGGCGGGCAGAGGGTGGCGCGCAGGGCGTCGATGATCTTCTCGGCCTTCTCGGCGCCGAAGCCCTGCGGGTGGTCGGGCGCGGTGAAGCGCTGGTTCACCAGCTCGACCAGCTTGGCCCGGTCCTTGGGGAACTGGTACATCGCCTGGCACTGGTTGCGGGCCCGGTCGACGGCCTCGTCGGGCTTGCCGCCGACGATCGCCGGGTCGATCGCGTCGAGCGCGGCGACCAGCTTGGCGGCGTCGGCCGAGCCCGGCTTGGCGGGCAGCCCGGCATCGGCCGGAGGCGCGGGCTTCGGCGGCGCCGACGTGGCGGGGGCGTCGGGGGCGTCGGGGGTGGCGGGCGGGGTCGATCCCGGCGCGGGCCCGTCGGGGCTGCCCGTGGCGGGCGCGCCGGGTGCGGTCGGGGTGGCCGGCGCGCCGGTGCCCGAGGGGTCGGCGGTACCGCCGGGGGCGGGGGTGCCCGGTGCGGACGCGGTGGCGGCGGCCGGGGTGGTGGGGGAGCCGGCCGCGGATCCGTCCGAACCCGAGCCGGACGAACAGGCAGCCAGGCTCACCGCGGCGAACGCCGTGAGGGTGGCGGCGAGGAGACGAGTGCGCATTCCGCCACACTGTCATGTTCGCGCCGCTCAAGGGAAGATCCCCCGACGGCGAAGCGGCGGCGGCCCGGGGGTCGCCCCCCGGACCGCCGCCGCGTGCTGTCACCGGCCGTACGGTCGGCCGGCTCGTACCGTCGGCCCGGCGCGTACGGTCCGCCGGTCGCCGTCACTGCCGGTCGGGCCGTCCGGCCGCCCGGCTCAGCTCAGGCCGTTGGCCTTCAGCCACTCCTTGGCCACGGCGGACGGGTCCTCCTTGTCCACCGCGACCTTCTTCATCAGCGTCGCCAGGCCGTCGGTGCTGAGCTTGGCCGACACGGCGTTCAGCGCGGCGACGGCGGGGGCGTCGACGGCCGTCTTGTTCACCAGCGGGGTGATGTTCTGCGCGCCGAACAGGTGCTTCGGGTCGGTCAGCGGGACCAGCTTCAGCTGGGCGATCTTCGGGTCGGTGGAGAAGACGTTGCCGACCTGGATCGAGCCGTCCTTGATCGCGTTGGCGGTGGTCTCGCCGGTCGGCTTCCACTCCTTGAAGGTCAGCCCGTAGACGTCCTTGAGCGGCTGCTCCTGGCGGGTCTTGAACTCCGGCGGCCCGCCGATGGTGAACTCGCCCGCCTTGGCGGCCAGGTCCTCGATGCTCTTCAGCTGGTACTTGTCGGCGCTCTCCTGGCTGATGCTCAGGGTGTCGTTGTCCTCGGCGGGCGAGGAGTCCAGGATGGCCAGCGAGGCGGGCAGCGTCTTCGCCAGTTCGGCGTTGACCTCGTCCTTGGTCGCGGCCGGCTTGCCGCCGAGGTAGGAGAGCAGCGCGCCGTTGTACTCGGGCAGCACGGTCAGGCTGCCGTTCTGCAGCTGCCCGTAGAGCACCTCGCGGCTGCCGATGTTGAACTTCTCCTCGACCTTGACGCCCTTGGCCTTCAGCGCCTGCGAGTAGATCGAGCCGAGGAGCACGTTCTCGGGGAAGTTGGCCGAGCCGACCACCACGGTCGAGCCCGAGCCACCGGTCGTCGCGCCGGCCGGGGCCGAGGCGCCGCCGCCGAGCGGGTCGCCGCCGGAGGAGGAGCAGGCGGTGGCGCCGAGGGCGAGCGCGGCGACCGTACCGAGGAGCAGGGCCCGGCGGCCGCTTCGGCGGCGTGCGGATGTCGACATGGTGATTGGTGTCCTTTCGGGACGGCAGATGCTCGGTGGGACGAGCGGGACAAGCCTGCGGAGCGGGATCAGGGGGACTCGCGCGAGGAGCGGGCGCGGCGCTGGGCGCGCAGCCCGGGCGGGAGCGCGTAGCGGGCGAGCAGCGCGAAGAACAGCTGGGCGCCGACCGCGAGCAGCACCACGAGCAGCGCGCCGCCCACCGTCACGGCGTAGTTCCTGGTGGCCAGCCCGTCCATCACGTACCGGCCGAGCCCGCCGAGGCCGACGTACGCGGCGACCGTGGCCGTCGCGACCACCTGGACGGTCGCGGTCCGGAAGCCGGCCAGCAGGGTGGGCAGCGCGGACGGCAGGCAGACCTGCCGCAGCACCTGCGGGTGGGTCAGCCCGACGCCGCGCGCCGCGTCCCGGACGTCCGGATCGGTCCCGCGCACCCCCTCCACGGCGGCGACCAGCAGCGGCGGCGCGGCGAGCGCGACCAGTGGGATCAGCACGGCCGTGTCGCCGACCCCGGCGAGCAGCACCGCGAGCGTCACCAGGCCGAGCGTCGGCAACGCGCGGGCGGCGCCGGCCAGCGAGGTGACCGCGGTGGCGCCGCGGCCGGTGTAGCCGATCAGCAGGCCGAGCGGCACGGCCAGCAGGGCCGCGAGGAGCAGGGCCTCGCCGGAGAGCACCAGGTGCTCGGTCACGCGGTGCACGATCGAGTCCGGGCCGCTGCGGCGGTCCGGGGAGGAGAAGAAGTCCCCCAGCCAGGAGAGCCAGTTCATCGGCCGGCCCCCTTCTCCCGGACGGCCCAGGGCGCGAGCACCCGCCGGGCGCCGACCAGGAGCAGGTCCACCGCCAGCGCCAGCGCGGCGATCAGCACGATGCCGGCCACGATCGGGGTCGGGAAGGTGCGCTGGAAGCCGTCGATGAAGAGGTAGCCCAGCCCGCCGCGTCCGACCAGGGCGCCGACGCTCGCCAGCGAGATGCTGGAGACCGCGGCGACCCGCAGGCCGGCGACCAGGTACGGCACGGAGGCGGGCAGTTCGACGGCCGTCAGCCGGTGCCACGGCCCGTAGCCCATCGCGGTGGCCGCCTGGCGGACCGAGTCGGGGACGGCGTGCAGGCCGTCCACGGTGGTGGGCAGCAGGACGGCGACCGCGTAGAAGGTCAGCGGGATCATCACGGTGGCCTGGGTGGCCAGCCCGGTGTAGGGGATGAGCACCACGAAGACCGCCAGCGAGGGCAGCGCGTAGACGACGTTGAAGACGGCGGCCAGCGGCTGGTAGAGCCGGGGGTGGCGGGCGCAGGCCAGGCCGAGCGGGACGGCCAGCAGCAGGCCGATCAGGACCGGGAGCAGCGCGATCACCGCGTGGTCGGCGAGCAGGTCGCCCAGGTAGCCGAGGTGGTCGCCGATCCAGTACCACCGGACGATCGGTTCATCGTCCACCGGTGGCTCCGTCGGTCGCGTCCTCGTCCACCTCGCCCGCCCCGGGCGTGTCGTAGGCCTTGGCCATCGCTATCTCCTCGGCCCTGGGACCGGGCGCGGCCGCCAGGGCGGTCAGGACGGCCTCCCGGCTCGCCGTGCCGGTGGCCCGGCCCTCGGCGTCCAGGGCGACCGCGACCCCGGCGGGGGAGAGGACGGCGGCGTCCAGCGCGGAGCGCAGGGTGTCCGCCTGCGGGTGGTACCCGGCGACGGGGTGCAGCGCGGCGGCCGGGGCGTCCCGGTCGATCCAGCCGATCGGGCGGCGCTCGTCGTCCAGCGTCAACTCCCACCGGCCGTAGCGCAGTCCGTCGGCGACCGGGCGGACGGTGACGGCGGTGGCCGGGCGCAGGCCGAGCCCGCGCAGCCCGCGGTCACGGCCGAGGAAGGCGGCGACCTCGGCGTCGGCGGGCGCGGTGAGCAGCGTGTGCGGGTCGGCGAGCTGGGCGATCCGGCCCTGCTCGCGCAGCACCACGACCTGGTCGCCGAGCCGGATGGCCTCCTCGATGTCGTGCGTGACGAAGAGGACCGTCTTGTGCAGTTCGGACTGCAGCCGCAGCAGCTCGTCCTGGAGTCCGGCCCGCACCACCGGGTCGACGGCGCTGAACGGCTCGTCCATCAGCAGCACCGGCGGATCGGCGGCCAGCGCCCGGGCCACGCCGACCCGCTGCTGCTGGCCGCCGGAGAGCTGGAACGGGTACCGCTTGCCGGTCTCGGGCGCGAGCCCGACCAGCTCCAGCAGCTCGGCCGCCCGGGCCCGGGCCCGCTTCTTGTCCCAGCCGAGCAGGTAGGGGACGGTGGCGATGTTGTCGATCACCTTGCGGTGCGGGAAGAGGCCGGCCTGCTGGATCACGTAGCCGATGCCGCGGCGCAGCTTGGCCGGCTCCAGCTCGGCGACGTCCGTGCCGTCCAGGAGCACCCGGCCCGAGGTCGGCTCCACCATCCGGTTGACCATGCGCAGCAGGGTCGTCTTGCCGCAGCCGGACGGGCCGACCAGCACCGTCGTCCGGCCGGTGGGCACATCGAGGTCCAGGCCCCCGACGGCGATGGTGCCGTCGGGATGGCGCTTGCCGGCGCCGTCGAATCTGATCACGGGGAGTTTCCTCTGTCTCGGCGCCGCCCGGTGGTGGCGCCGATGGTGTCGGTCTGTCGGTCGTGGCGGTTTGTCGACAAGTGACGGCCCGTGAAGCGGCCGCCCTTCGTCGGATCAACTGCCCGGGCGTTCTTCCGCCCGCGTGGCTGCCCTGCGTCGGACCGGCGGAAACTCCGATCAGACTATGACCTGAATCATCTCCTGTCCGTGATTTACCCTCCGCGTGGGGCGGCCGCCCCCGGGAGGCCGGGCCCGGCCCGGGTCCGTCGGGCCGGCCGCCGAGGGGCCGCGTCGGCGCTGCCACCGGGCCGGACGCGCCCCGGACCAGGTGGGTGGGAGCGCCCTGCGGGCGCTCCGCTCAGCCGCCCTGCCGTTCAGTCGCCCTGCCGTTCAGCCGCCCTGACGCGTCGGCAGTCCGGCGGCCGCCCAGCCGACGAAACCGCCGTCCAGGTCCGTCGCCCGGTGCAGCCCCAGTTCGCGCAGCGAGGCGGCGGCCAGGCTGGAGGCATAGCCCTCCGAGCAGACCACGACCACCTCGACGTCGTAGCCCTCGGCCTCCGGGATCCGGTGACTGCCCGTCGGATCGAGCCGCCACTCCAGCACGTTGCGCTCGATGATCAGCGAGCCGGGGATCTCGCCCTCGGCCGCCCGCTGCGCCGCCGGCCGGATGTCCACCAGCAGCGCGCCGCCCAGCTGGGCCTGGTACGCCTCCCGGGCCCGGGGCCGGTGGACCCCTTCGCGGGCGCGCTCCACCAGGTCGTCGATCGTGGTCACCATTGCTCCGGTCCTTCCTGCGAGGTGCGGACCAGTCCGCCGGCCCGCAGTTCGTAGTGCGCCATCGAGTCCAACGGCGGTGAGTAGGCGTGTAGCGTGACCGCGGGGCCGGCGCCCGTGTTGCGGACGTCGTGCACGTATTCCGGGCCGAAGGCCCGGGCGGTGCCGGCCGTGATCCGGCGGATCAGCAGGCCCTGCTCCGGCCCGCCGAGCGAGAGCTCCTCCAGCTCGCCGAGGGCGACGGCGAACGCGCCGCGCGAGCCGCCGTGGTCGTGGAAGCCGGTGGACTGACCGGGCAGCCAGCTGATCAGCCAGACCTCGTGGTCCTCGTCGGCCACCAGGCGCCGGTACCAGCGTTCCTCGGTGGAGAGCCGGACGTGGTGGATCCACTGGTCGGGCTGCTCGGCGAGGTCGCGGACGATCGCGCGCAGGGACTTCGGGGTGAGCGGGGTACCGGTCCGCGCGGGCGCGGTGGTGGCGGAGTCGGCGGCGGTCGGGGCGTCGGGGGCGGCTTCGGTGCGGGCCGGGCCGGCCGGGGTGCCGGGGGCGAGGTCCAGGCTCATGTGGGCGTCCTCGGGGAAGGCGGAGCGAGCGGAGGTACGGCCGTACCCGGCGGGGGATGCAGGCCTGCCGGGTACGGGTGCGCCGGGAAACGGGGCGCGTCAGGAAGACGGGTACGGCTGCGCGGCGCGGGCCCTGGCGGACGTCACAGGGCGGGACCGGCGAGGAGGGTCAAGGTCAACAGGCACAGATGGAGCTCGCCTGGCGTCGCAGATCGACGTGCAGGCGGCAAACCAGAGTGGTGCCGGAGTCCATGCGCCGGATCTTTCCCGACCCGCGGGGCGTGAGTCAAGCGGGCCCGGTCACTCGTGCGTGGCGCGCCGGGGTGCGGGAGGCGCCGCGGCCGGGCGCGCTGCCGTGCTGGTCGGAGCCACCGGGGCGGTCGGCGCGGGGGCCGGCGCCGGGGTCGGTGCGGGGTCGGCCAGCGTCGCGCCGAGCACCGGGGCGGCCTGCTCGCCCAGATGGCGGCCGAGCGTCTGGTAGGCGTCGAACTGCCGGTGGTCGAACCACTGGTCGCTGGTGCTGTCGTTGGGGAACGCCGCGTTGGCCGCCGCGTAGGCGTGCAGCTCGTACGGCATGCCGACGGTGAGGACGGCCTGGACGACGATCAGCGTGCCGTGGTGCCGCCACTCGTCGCCGTGGGGGCTGTGGGAGCCGTGGGGGCCGTGGTGGTCGTGGCGCCGGTCGCCGACGGCCGGGCCGACGCGGGTGTCGTCGCCGGGGGCGTCGAACGGGTCCGGGTAGCGGATGTCCCCGGTGATCACGGCCCGGGCGGAGAGCCGGCCCGCCAGGCGTGCCGCCAGACCGCGCAGCGACGTGTCGTCGCTGCCGGGGATCAGCAGCTCCGGCCGGTGCAGGGTGATGACGATGCCGAGCTCCTCCCGGGCGAGGGTGATCGCCGCCGCCAGACTCGCCGCGACCGGGGCGTCCCCGCTGGCGTCGACGCAGACCGCCGTCCGCACGCGGTGCCGGAGCAGCTCGACCAGGCCGAGGTTCTCGTAGTGCCCGCCGTCGGTGGTGAGCAGGAAGCGGTCGTCCATCGGGAAGCGGCCGCTCAGCTCGCGCAGCTGGTAGGGGAGCCGGCGGACGGCGGGCTGGGAGGGGAGCCGCCAGTCCCGCCCCGGCGCCCAGAGCGGCCCGAGCGCGGCCGGGTTGGGCAGCCAGGTGCCCAGCCGGGCGTTGGTGACGGCGAACAGGCCCTGGTAGGCACGGGACTGACGGCCCATCGCGGAGGAGAACGCGGCGCCCGAGACGGCCATCGCGGACTGCACGGTGAGGTCCCTGGCGATGTGCCGCCGGGTGCGCCGCTCCAGCAGGTCGGTGCGGGCGTAGCCGACGTCCGGCCCGCCCACGTAGTCGTGCGAGAAGGTGAAGGAGACGGCCCGGCGCCCGGGCGGCGTGCGGGAGCTGCCGGACAGGTTGGCCGCCGCCGCGAAGATCATCTGAGGGACGTCGGGGTGCCGGGCGCCGTAGTGGCTGAGCCAGGTCTGCTCTCGATAGAAGTGGTACGGCCGGGCCAGTGCCTCACCGTCCTCGGTGGCGCGGCGGACGGCGAAGGCGGAAGCCAGCCGGCGCCGGTAGAACGGGTGCAGGCTCATCCACGTCTGGTCGAGGTTGAGCCCCACCGTGCCGAGCACGAGGGGCAGTAGCACCTGCGCGGTGGCGGGCCAGGCGTGGCCGGTGGCGACCGCCCAGCCGAGCGCGAGCAGCGCGCCCGACGACAGCGTGGCGAGCGCCGCCCACACCAGCAGGTACTGGACCAGCCCGTCCGTCACCCCGCCGCCGAGCCGCCGGGTGCTGTGCAGCAGCCCGCCGAGCGCCGCCGCGCCCTGCTCGACGACCCGGCGCCCGCGCCACAGTATGCCGAGCAGCAGGGTGAGGTAGCTGAGGAGGACGGTCAGGCTGAGCCCGGCGCCGGTCTGCCGGGCGCCGACCGCCAGCTCCTGCTGCAGCCAGACCGCGCCCCAGGCCAGCCCGGGCACCACCAGCACCCCGGCGGCCACCAGCGCGGCCAGGGCGAGGGCGCCGTGCGAGAGCCGCCGCAGGGTGCGCGGCAGCGGGGTGTCCCAGCCGAGCTGCGAGAAGGCGAGCAGCCAGAGCAGCCAGCAGAGCGCGGCCGCCGCGAGCAGCCCGAGCAGCGCGAGGACGGCCGGCTGGCGGACGGCGAGCGCGCCGAGCCGGCCGGCCCCGCCGGTGCGCAGGCCGACGGCGGCCAGCGCGTCCAGGTCGGTCAGCGGGACGAAGTGGTAGAAGCGGCTGAGCCCCAGGCCGAGCACCAGGACGGCGGCGAGCAGCAGGGCCAGCGCCGCGACCAGGCCGCGGAGCAGCGTGCCGAGGGCGACCAGCCACTGGCCGGCCCCGTCCGCGAGGTACTTGGCGTGCCGCCGGAGGTGGTCCTCCTCCGGCGAGCCGGGCTCCAGGACGTCGTCCGCCGTCAGGCCGGAGACGGCGTGCTCCGGGCCGCCGGGCGCGGAGTCGCTGAGGGCGAGCTGCAGCGCGCCCGTGGTGTAGCCGCCGCCGGAGACGGAGACCAGGTAGCGGGCCTGCTTCAGCCAGGGCCGCAGCGCCTGGAGGACGCCGAGGGTGACGCAGGCGGAGCGGATGCCGCCGCCGGAGACGCAGAAGCCGAGCCGGGCGGGCTCCCGGCCGGGCGGCACCCGGGTGCCGTTGCGCCAGCGGGCGTGGCGGTCGAGCGGCCCGTGCGGGCGCGGGCCGGCCGGCCAGCGCCCGCCGTGGCGGGTGGCCACCGGCCACGGCGGGATCAGCTCGGGGCCGGCGTCGGCCGGTCCGGCGCTCCCGGCGCGGGCCGCCGCGGGCGGCCGCCGCAGGATGCCGCGCGCCGCGCGGTGGACGGTGATCGTGAGCACGGCCAGGGCCATCGCGCCGGCCGGCAGCAGGAGCAGCCACTTGACGGTGGCGAGCGCGGTGGCGGCGGCGAAGGGCGCGTCGGAGCCGGCGTGCGGGCCGGGGCCGGTGCCGAGCCCGTCCAGCCCGATGCCGAGCAGCGCGTTCTCCGCGATGTCCAGGGCGCCCGCGAGCAGGCCGGCGGCCCCGGCGGCGAGCGCGGTGAGCCGCCAGTGGGGACGGGTGAGCACGTACCGGCCGAGCAGCCCGGCCGCCGCGAGGGTCAGGGTCCAGCCGCCGAGCAGCCAGGGCTCGGCCCGCAGCGCCGCGAGGTGGTCGGCGGCCCGCCCGGCGACCACGGCTCCGGCGGAGGCGGCGGAACCGGCCAGTTGCAGCCGCATGCTCCGCACCGCGGGCGCCCACCGGGCGAAGAGCAGGCTCCCCAGCACGAGGGGCAGCGGCACCGCCAGGGCGAGCAGCAGCCCGGCCCACGGCGGTACCGGACCCGGCGGAGGGCCGGGGGGCGCGCCACCCGGCCCGGGCGCGGCGGATGCGGCCTTCACCTCGACCTCCCCCCGTGGGCCCGGCCCGGACGACCGCCGGGAACTCACCGTCCGGAGCGCCCCGGTGACGGACCGGAGCAGCGTCCACCGGCGTCTTACCCCGACGCGCGGTACTTCGCACCCGGATTCACCCGAATGGGTAAGGAGTGCGGCAGTGGGGTAGTTGAGCGTTTCATCCCGTCCAGAAGCACCCGCGTGTCCGCGTAACAGGATCGCCCCGGCCGCGTTACGTCCGACGTATTGTCAGGCCACCGAGGCCGGGCCTACGGTCTACAGACCATGTTCTACGCACGTAGATGTGTGCGTCGCCGCATGCCGACGCGTGCCGGAACCCGAGGCAGATCCGCCCCGTCAACCCTCAGACCGCAGGCCCGACCCCCCCGGCCGGGCCACGGAGTTGCGGAGGTACCCATGTCGCAGATCGTCCGTGCCGCCCTCGTGCAGACCCGGTGGACCGGTGATCAGGAGACGATGATCGCCCTCCACGAGCGCCACGCCCGCGAGGCCGCCGCCCAGGGGGCGAAGATCATCGGTTTCCAGGAGGTCTTCAACGCCCCGTACTTCTGCCAGGTCCAGGACCCGGAGCACTACCGCTGGGCCGAGGCCGTCCCGGACGGGCCCACCGTCCGCCGGATGCGGGACCTCGCCCGCGAACTCGGCCTGGTCGTCGTCGTCCCCGTCTACGAGGAGGAGCAGCCCGGCGTCTACTACAACACCGCCGCCGTGATCGACGCCGACGGCAGCTACCTCGGCAAGTACCGCAAGCACCACATCCCCCAGGTCAAGGGCTTCTGGGAGAAGTACTACTTCAAGCCCGGCAACCTCGGCTGGCCCGTCTTCGACACCGCCGTCGGCAAGGTCGGCGTCTACATCTGCTACGACCGCCACTTCCCCGAGGGCTGGCGCGCCCTCGGCCTGGCCGGGGCCCAGATCGTCTACAACCCCTCCGCCACCAGCCGCGGCCTCTCCGGCTACCTCTGGCAGCTCGAACAGCCCGCCGCCGCCGTCGCCAACGAGTACTTCGTCGCCGCGATCAACCGGGTCGGCACCGAGGAGTACGGCGACAACGACTTCTACGGCACCTCCTACTTCGTGGACCCGCGCGGCCAGTTCGTCGGCGACGTCGCCTCCGACAAGGAGGAGGAACTCGTGGTCCGCGACCTCGACCTCGGCCTCATCGAGGAGGTCCGGCAGCAGTGGGCGTTCTACCGGGACCGCCGGCCCGAGGCCTACGGTCCGCTCACCGAGGCGTGAGGGAGGCACCCACCGTGACCCGCACCGTCATCCGCGGCGGCCTCGTCATCACCGCCACCGACGAGATCCACGCCGACGTCCTGATCGAGGGCGAGCGCATCGCCGCCCTCGCCGCCACCGACAGCGACGCCGCCCGGGCCTGGACCGCCGACACCGTCATCGACGCCACCGGCCACTACGTCGTCCCCGGCGGCGTCGACGCCCACACCCACATGGAGCTGCCCTTCGGCGGCACCGCCGCCTCCGACACCTTCGAGACCGGCACCCGCGCCGCCGCCTGGGGCGGCACCACCACCATCGTCGACTTCGCCGTCCAGCCGGTCGGCGGCTCGCTGCGCGAAGGCCTCGACACCTGGCACGCCAAGGCCGACGGCAACTGCGCCGTCGACTACGCGTTCCACACCATCGTCTCGGACGTCAACGACGCGGTCCTCAAGGAGATGGACGCCCTCGTCGACTCCGGCGAGTCCACCTCCTTCAAGCTCTTCATGGCCTACCCCGGCGTCTTCTACAGCGACGACGGCCGCATCCTGCGCGCCATGCAGCGCGGCGCCGCCAACGGCGGGCTGATCATGATGCACGCCGAGAACGGCATCGCCATCGACGTCCTCGTCGAGCAGGCGCTCGCGGCCGGCCGCACCGACCCCCGGTACCACGGCGAGGTCCGCCGCGAACTCCTGGAGGCCGAGGCCACCCACCGCGCCATCAAGCTCGCCCAGGTCGCCGGCAGCCCGCTCTACGTCGTCCACGTCTCCGCCGCCTCGGCCCTCGCCGAGCTCGCCCGGGCCCGTGACGAGGGCCTGAACGTCTTCGGCGAGACCTGCCCGCAGTACCTCTTCCTCTCCACCGACAACCTCGCCGAGACCGGGGCCGACGGCTTCGAGGGCGCCAAGTACGTCTGCAGCACGCCGCTGCGCCCCCGCGAGCACCAGGAGGCGCTCTGGCGCGGGCTGCGCACCAACGACCTCCAGGTGGTCTCCACCGACCACTGCCCGTTCTGCTTCGCCGGCCAGAAGGAACTCGGCCGCGGCGACTTCTCCAAGATCCCGAACGGGCTGCCCGGCGTGGAGAACCGGATGGACCTCCTCCACCAGGCCGTCGTCGACGGCCACCTGACCCGCCGCCGCTGGATCGAGGTGGCCTGCACCACCCCCGCCCGGATGTTCGGCCTGCACCCGCGCAAGGGCACCATCGCCCCCGGCGCCGACGCCGACGTGGTCGTCTACGACCCCACCGCCGTGCAGACCGTCTCCGCCGCCACCCACCACATGAACGTCGACTACTCGGCCTACGAGGGGCGCCGGCTCACCGGCCGGGCCCGCACGGTGCTCTCCCGCGGCACCGTGATCCTCGACGACGGCACCTGGCTGGGCCGCGCCGGACACGGCGCCTTCCTGCGCCGCGACACCTGCCAGTACCTCACCTGACCCGCTCCCCGTACCGCCGTGGCCCGGGGCCGTGCGTCGGCCCCGGGCGGCCCCACCCTTCCCTGGAGCTCCCCGATGGACATCGGCCTCGTCCTGCAGACCGACCCGCCCGCCCGCCTGCTCGTCGACCGCATGGTCCGCGCCGAACGGGCCGGGTTCAGCCACGGCTGGACCTTCGACTCCTGCGTCCTGTGGCAGGAACCCTTCGTGATCTACAGCCGGATCCTCGCCGAGACCACGACGCTGACCGTCGGCCCGATGGTCACCAACCCCTCCACCCGCACCTGGGAGGTGACCGCCTCCCTGTTCGCCACCCTCAACGACATGTACGGCAACCGCACCGTCTGCGGCATCGGCCGCGGCGACTCCGCGATGCGGGTGGCCGGCCGCCGCCCCGCGACCCTCGCCCGGCTCTCCGAGGCCATGCACGCCATCAAGGAGCTGGCCGAGGGCCGCACCGTCGAGGTGGACGGCACCGAGATGCACCTGCCGTGGGTCCGCGAAGGCGCCCTGCCGGTCTGGATGGGCGCCTACGGGCCCAAGGCGCTCGCCCTCACCGGACGCCAGGCCGACGGCTTCATCCTCCAACTCGCCGACCCCTACCTCACCGAGTACATGATCAAGGCCGTCCGCGCCGCCGCCGCCGAGGCGGGCCGCGACCCCGACACCGTCACCATCTGCGTCGCCGCCCCCGCCTACGTCACCACCGACGACTCCCCGGCCGCGCTCGCCCACGCCCGCGAACAGTGCCGCTGGTTCGGCGGCATGGTCGGCAACCACGTCGCCGACCTGGTCACCCACTACGGCGAGCACTCCAGCCTCGTCCCCGAGGCCCTCACCGCCTACATCAAGGACCGCCAGGGCTACGACTACAGCCACCACGGCCGGGCCGGGAACCCCGACACCGCGTTCGTGCCCGACGAGATCGTCGACCGCTTCTGCCTGATCGGCCCGCCCGCCGCCCACCGGGACCGCCTCGAACACCTCCGCTCCCTGGGCGTCGACCAGTTCGCCGTCTACGCCATGCACGACGCGGTCGAGGCCACCATCGACGCCTACGGCACCGACGTCATCCCCCGGCTCCGGCAGGAGGCGCGCCCCGGTGAAGGGTGACCCGCCGCCGACCGACCGCGCCGCCGCCACCGGCCAGTACGAGCACGGGGACGGCCGGGTCGAACCCGACCCCGCCGCCCCCGCGCTGCCCGCCAACGGCTTCACCAACGACGACCTGCGGCCCGTCCCGGTCGCCCGCCGCACCTGGACCACCTACAACTTCCTCGCGCTCTGGGTCGGCATGGCCCACAACATCCCGTCCTGGACGCTCGCCTCCGGCCTGGTCGCGCTCGGCATGGACTGGAAGCAGGCCGTCCTCACCATCGCCCTGGCCAACCTCGTCGTGCTCATACCGATGCTGCTCACCGGCCACGCGGGTACCAAGTACGGCATCCCGTTCCCGGTCTTCGCCCGCGCCTCCTTCGGCCTGCGCGGCGCCAACCTGCCGGCGCTGCTGCGGGCCGCCGTCGCCTGCGCCTGGTTCGGCATCCAGACCTGGATCGGCGGCGAGGGCATCTTCCTGCTCGCCGGCAAGCTCCTCGGCGAATCCTGGCGCACCGCGGCCGAGTTGGGCGGCCACCCGTGGACGCAGTGGCTCTCCTTCCTGCTGTTCTGGCTGATCGAGATGGCCGTGATCGCCCGCGGCATGGAGACCCTGCGCCGGTTCGAGAACTGGGCGGCCCCGTTCGTCATCGTCGGGGCACTGGCCCTGCTGGCCTGGATCACCGTCAAGGCGGGCGGCTTCGGACCGCTGCTCGATCAGCCGTCCCGGCTCGGCTGGGGCGGCGACTTCTGGAAGGTCTTCTTCCCGGCGCTGATGGGCATGATCGGGTTCTGGTCGACCCTCTCGCTCAACATCCCCGACTTCACCCGCTTCGGCGGCAGCCAGCGCGCCCAGATCCGCGGCCAGGCGCTCGGGCTGCCCACCACGATGACCCTCTTCGCGCTGCTCTCGGTGCTGGTCACCTCCGGCTCCCAGGCCGTCTACGGCGAACCGGTCTGGGACCCGATCGCGCTCGCCGCGAAGATGGAGAGCCCGGTGGGCATCCTGTTCGCCCTGCTGACCGTGCTGGTCGCCACGCTCTCGGTCAACATCGCGGCCAACGTCGTCTCGCCCGCGTACGACCTCGCCAACCTGCTGCCCCGGCTGATCACCTTCCGGACCGGGGCACTGATCACGGGTGTGATCGGGATCGCGCTCTTCCCCTGGAAGCTGATCTCCGACCCGCACGTCTACATCTTCACCTGGCTCGGCCTGGTCGGCGGCCTGCTCGGCGCGGTGGCCGGCGTGCTGATCGCCGACTACTGGGCGCTGCGGCGCACGCGGCTGCTGCCGGCCGAGCTCTACCGGCCGCACGGCGCCTACTGGTACACCGCCGGCTGGAACTGGCGGGCCGTGGCCGCCCTGGCCACCGGCGGCGTGCTGGCCGTCGGCGGCTCCTACGGCGGCCCGTTCCCGGTCGACGGCCTGCTGCCCGCCCTCAAACCGCTGGCCGACTACGGGTGGGCCGTCGGCTTCGCCACCTCGTTCGCCCTCTACCTGGTGCTGAGCCGGGGGACGGGCCGGCGCCGGCGGTAGGGGCGGGCCGTTGGGGCCGTGCCGGGGGCCGTTCGGGGGCTGTTCCGGGGGCGCGTGGGGGCGGGTGGGAGCCGGTGGGGCCGTTCGGGATCAGGAGGCGAGGCGGTCGACGGCGGCCAGGACCCCGGCGGTGCCGTCCTCGGCGGCCAGCGCGGCGGCGACGGCCCGGGCGCGCTCCCGGTAGTGCGGCGTGTCCAGCGTGCGGCGGACGGCGGCGGCCAGGCGGGCGGACGTGAGGGCGGGGAGCGGGACCGGCCCGGGGGAGGTGCCCAGGCGGGTGAGGCGCGCGGACCAGAACGGCGCGTCGAGCTGGGCGGGCACGGGGACGGCGGGCGTGCCGGCCCGCAGGGTGGCGGCGGTGGTGCCGGCCCCGGCGTGGTGGACGACGGCGGCCATCCGCGGGAACAGCCAGTCGTGCGGGGTGTCGTCGATGGTGAGGACGTCGTCGGAGTCGGCCGCGCCGAGGCCGCTCCAGCCGGCCTGGAGGACGGCCCGCACCCCGGCGGCACGCAGTCCGGCGAGGACGGTGGCGCTCAGCGCCGCCGGATTGGGGACGACCAGGCTGCCGAAGCCGACGAAGACCGGCGGCGGCCCGGCGGCGAGGAAGTCGACGAGGCGGTCCGGCGGTCGCCACCCGGGCTCGGGGTGCGGCCACCAGTACCCGGCGACCTCCAGGCCGGGTCGCCAGTCGGCGGGGCGCGGCACGACGGTCGGGGAGAAGCCGTGCAGCACGGCGTGGGCGCGCCGGGTCCGGGCGATGCCGCGCGCCGGCAGGCCGAGCCGGTGGCGCAGCCCGCGGACGGCGGGGGCGAAGAGGCGGTCGGCGGCGGCCTCCACGGCGTGGCCGGCGAGCAGGTTCCCGGTCCGGCCCAACGACCGGGTGCCGGTCACGGAGGGCGCGAACTCCCGGGTGGGGGCGATCGGTTGGAGGTAGAGGCCGATGCTGGGGATGCCGGCGGCCTCGGCGGCGACCTGGCCGAGCGGGGTGGTGGCGCTGGTGGTGAGCAGCAGGTCGGTGCCCTGGGCGGTGGCCGCCACGATGGCGTCGCCGAGGGCGGGCATGAAGGAGCGGCCGAGGCGCAGGAGTTGGAGGAGGGACAGCGGTCCGGAGCCGGACCGCAGGACCCGCTGGCCGCGGTCGGAGGCGAGTTCGGCGCGCGGATCGACCGGGAGCGGGCGGAACTCCAGGCCCGCGGCGCGCACCTGGCCGGCGAAGGTGGTGTGGGTGGCGACGGCCACCTGGTGGCCGGCCGAGCGGAGCCGGGCGCCCAGACCGGTGAAGGGCGCCACATCGCCCCGGGACCCGGCGGTGGCGATCAGGATGCGCATGGCCGCAGTATCGCGGCGCGGCCGGTCGCGTCGCCGGGTGCCACGCCCGGCGCACTGCAACCGAGGGGGCGCACGGCGGCGTCCTCGCCGGTGAGACGGCCCGCTGGGAGTGCCGTGACGGAGGGCGGGAGGACGCATGAGCATCATCGCGTGGATCGTGCTGGGTCTGGTGGCCGGGGCGCTGGCGAAGCTGCTGCTGCCGGGCAGGGACCCGGGCGGTCTGGTGGTGACCACCCTGATCGGCATCGCCGGGTCGTTCGTCGGCGGCTGGATCTCCTCGCGAATCCTGGACAAGCCGGTCTCGGCGCACTTCTTCGACCTGGCCACCTGGGGCTCGGCGATCGGCGGCGCGCTGGTCCTGCTGATCCTCTACCGGATCTTCTTCGGCAACTCCCGCAGCTGAGCGCCGTAGGTGACCGCCTGCGGTGGCCCCTGCCGGTGACCGGCAGGCCGGGTCGGGCGTCGGAACCGACCGACCCGCCCGACCCGGCCGGCCGTGCCGGCTACGGCTCGGCCACCCACCCGGGCAGGTCATCGCGGGCGTCCAGCCAGGCGGCGGGCACCCCGGCGAGGCCGGTCCGGGCGGCGACCACGCCGCCCGCGATCGCGCACGTGGTGTCCATGTCGCCCCAGCCCTCCAGGGTGTGCCAGAGCGCGTCCGGCAGGGAGTCCGGGTGCGTGGCGGCGGACCAGAGGGCGAACGGCACGGTGTCCGGGGCGGAGATCAGGAGCCCGGACCCGAGGACCTGAGCGGCGTGCCGGACGCTGGTGTGCCCCGGCAGCCGGGCGGCGGTCCGCAGTCCGGAGCGGACGTCGCTGTCGGGCAGCCGGGCGGCGACCTCGGTGAGCCACTCGGCCCGACCGGGCGGGCGCTGCCCCCGGCTGCGGGCGGCGAGCGCCGCCGCCAGCGCGACCGCGACGGCCCCCGCCACCGCCTCCGGGTGGAAGTGCGTGGTGAGCGCCTGCAGTTCGGCCTGCCGGGCCACGGTGTCCAGGTCTTCGGCGAACCAGGCGCCCAGCGGGGCGGCCCGCATGGCGGCGCCGTTCCCGTAGGAGCCCTGCCCGCCGAACTGCTCCGCGGTGACGCTCCGCCAGTCGGCGCCCGCACCCACCGCCCGCAGCACGCCGTGCATCGACGGCCCGTACTTGCGCCCGTACTCGGTGGCGTACTCCTCGGCGAACCCGGCCGCCAGCTCGTCCTGGTGGACCGCGCCGCGGTGACGGAGATGACGGACCAGGACGAGCGCCATCGCGGTGTCGTCCGTCCAGTGCCAGGGCGCCGGGCGGGGCAGCCGGGCGGCCAGTGCGGCGGGAGCCTCGTCGAGCGGGGCGGAGAACCAGCGGTCGCCGAAGGCGTCGCCGAGGGCGAGTCCTTGCAGGCTGTCCAGCGCCGGTCCGGTGGCACGCAGGCCGTCCTCCCGAGGGGAATCGATCATGCGTGGGAGTCTGCCGGGTGCCGCCACGGCGGGGCGAACGCTTTTCAGCGGTGGGGCCGGGCGCGAGTCGGGCCTGGATGTGCGGCCCCGGGTGTGCGGGTCCGGGCGCGAGGGTGTGGTCGGTCAGCGGGTGAGGAGGCCGCCCAGGAGGAGCTTCCAGAGGGCGGCGAAGCGCTCCGGTGCCTGGGGGTCGGACCACTCGGCGGCGTACGCGGGGTCGTGGAAGTGTGCGGTCGCCTCGAACAGGGCCCGGGCGGTCGGGCCGACCGGAGCCGGCCCGAACTCCCCGCTGTTCACCCCGGCCTGGACGATCCGGCCGATCTGTTCGACCAGGGTGTCGATGTGGGCCTCGACGGTGCTGCTGGTCTCCGCGACCAGCACCAGGTAGGTCGCGAACAACTGGGGGTCGTCGAGCGCCTTCTTCCGCTTGGCGGCGAACAGCGTCTCCAGCCAGCGGTGCAGGCGCTCCACCGCCGGGCCGGACTCGGCGGTGATAGACGCCAGGCTGTCGTGCGCCTGGTCGAGCCAGCGCTGGGTGACGGCCTCGCGCAGCGCCGCCTTGCTGGGGAAGTGGCGGTAGACGCTGCCGTGGCTGACGCCGAGGGTGCGGGCGACGTCCACCACGGTGGCCTTGGCGGGGCCGAACCGCCGGAGGACCTCCTCCGTCGCGCCCAGGATCTGCTCGGGAGTGAGTGCGCTGTCCGTGGTCACGGGGAGGTACGTCCTAACGGGGTGGTGC